>DATIQS010000413.1:0-7142 GCA_035470605.1 Fibrobacteraceae bacterium | reverse complement strand
TTCCCAGACTTTTGGGACTTGACGTTATGAATCGTCTTCTTTTCGTTTCGGTTTCTTTTACTTTTCTGTGGCTTTGGTTGACTGTTATTCCCGTGCAGGCAACTACGGGAAACAGTCGTCTCGATCAGGGCAACACCCTGTATCAGCAGGGGAGGTATGCTGAGGCCTATGGAATGTACATCCAGGCTTTGAAATCCGGCGAAAATCGAATCATGTCACGGTTTAACATGGCAAATTGCCTATACCAATTGAAGCAGGTAGGGCGCGCCTTGGCTCTCTATGAACTTCTAATTCAAGAGGCGCCTTCTTTTGTGCGCCCCTATATTAATGCTGCAGGGATTTATTTTAGCATGGACGAGGTGGGGAATGCTCTGCAACTTTATGGGCGAGCACTAGACATCGATCCGAATAACACGACAGCCATCAAGATGTCTGGTGAATGTTGGCTCAAATTGAATGATCGGGCGTACGCCTTGGAATTTTTCGAGAGAGGACGTGCTCTAGAACCGGAGGCCTCCTCCTGGTATTACGCGATGGTGGATGTTTATCTGGGCATGGATGATTATGCCTCTGCTGCGGATGTGCTGAAACGCGCGATCCGCGAAACCGGTGAAAATCCGCAATTCATTTTTTATCTCGCCGAAATGGAGATCGCCATGGAGGATTGGGTTGATGCTGCTGCGCACTTACGGCAGGGGCTGGACCTAAATCCCGATCAGAAAGACGCTTATATGCGGCTGGCGTTTGTTCAGGAATCCATGCAGAATCCATTTCTGGCGGTTATGACCCTTAAAGAGGGACTCAGTGGTGGTTACCTCGATGGCCGGGCGCTTTTGGAGGTCGGACGTTTGTTTTCTGCGGCAGGAGAACAGGGTCAGGCGATGGAGTATTACCGTAAGGCAGCGCAGCGCGGAGTCACAGGTGCCAAAGAAGGTTTTTTGCATGTCGCCTGGAAATATCGTGAAGCCGATAATCGAAAAATGGCGCTGGAAGTGCTTCAGGAGGCCGCGAATTTGTTTCCCGGAGACGCCGAAGTCGCGGAATATCTCGGCGATATGCGGTCCTAATCCAAGCGTATAAGGTTTTTCGTGAGAACATTTTTTCCTTTTTTTTGTTTATGTGCGTTCCCCTTGTTCGCGCAGGAGTGGCTCTATGAGGAGCATCTTTATTTGGATTCCAACGTGCAGGTCCCAGATGATTCTGCGCACCGACTCGATCAACGCTTATTGGAGCCGATGGCCCCTTGGATGGAGCAGTACGAATCCGTGAAATCGGATAGCGCCTTGCTGTCCGCGCCTGTGGATACCCTTCCGACCCAACAACGGAAGGGAGCTGCGGCTTTCGATTCTACTATTTCAGACACAGGAATCTCGATTTCTGCCGAGGAGGGAACTCCTGGTTTTACCGTCTTCCAGGTGATTGTCTATTCCGCGGATGAAGGGAAACCTCTTGAAAAGGCGGGGGTTGTCGTAAAACTCGATACCAGCATGATACAAGGAGAAACGGATGCCAACGGGGTGGCGATCCTGCGAGGCATCACGGCTGGAGAACGCCAGGTGACGATTACTCGCAAGGGCTTTACTCCTATTGTGCTGGATCGGGTTCGTTTTCAAGCCGGAAAAAAGCTGGCTAAGGAATTTTCCATGGACCGCCGAATCGCTAAGGGGAAGCTGATCGAGGTGCAGAAGCCCAAGGCCTCCGCCAGTGCAAACCTGATGGCCAAGCGTCAACAAGGGGCTGTGGTAATGGAGGGGGTAAGTGCGGAGCAGATTGCCAAATCCACCGATGCAGATGCGGGGGCCATCGCTAAACGCGTTACGGGAACCTCCGTGGTGGGAGGAAAGTACGTTTATGTGCGTGGCCTTGGAGAACGCTATACCAACATGACCCTTAATGGCCTTCCTGTCCCCTCGCCAGAAAAAGACAAACGAGTGGTCCCTCAGGATTTGTTCCCGGCGAGCGCCTTGGAGAGTTTTGCAATTTACAAGACGTTCAGTCCAGAGTTACCTGCTGACTTTGCGGGAGGCTCTGTTGCTTTGGAGACCAAAGGCTTTCCAGACAAGGACTTCTATAAGGTCTCAGTTGGTTTGTCGGCGACGGAATATTTGGGAGATGGCCATTTCCTTGATCTGTACAAGGATCGCCTGGATCCTGGACGGACGGGACTCTCCACCACCTTTGGCTATGAAAGTTCGGATATGGAAATTCCAAAGGGGATGCCTACGATCATCAACTCAGTGACCTATCCCGATGCAGCGGACCGTGCCGCGCTCGCCAGCCAATGGAATCGCCGTTGGAGCATTGACACGGCAGGTATGTATCCCGACCAGAATTATGCGGTCTCTATGGGAAAGGTGTGGGATGCCCCAGGGGATGGAAAGGCTGGTTTCCTAGCCAATGTTTCCTTCAAGAACGACTTTACCCAGAATGTGCGCAAACGCATTTCGGTCACCAACATTGCGGTTACAGATTCCGTGACGATCACCACCGCCAGTGGAAAGGAGCGGCGGATTCTGCAGATTGTGCGCGATACGGTGGACGGAGAAGCGCAGATGTTGAAATACCTGGGCACGGGGATCCAGCAGAAGATCGAATACGGCAGCTATTCAACAACCCTCTCGGGTATGATGGATTGGGGATATCAGAATAAGAATCATATCCTCTGGTTTAAAACCTTGTATGCAAATTTATCTCAGGATGTTGCGTCCTACAACTATTCGGTCGCTACTCCCGGGGTGAGTACGAGCCAAGATAACTCTATTGAGGAGCGCTTTTTCGCTGAATTCAGTCGCCGTTCGGTGGCTGTCGCACAGATCGGTGGGGGACATTACGTTGGACGATCTGTTCTTGACTCGATGTCCTGGGCGGCGAGCCTTGCCCGCTCCGAAGGCGTCGTGCCGGATTCTCGTCGCTATTATTACTACAGCTACGATGGGTCGGACCTGACCTTCGGCATTAAGACCCCTTACGGGACAAGGCAATTTCAGGATTTTTGGGAAAACGGAATTGCGGCCCGTACGGATTTCTACTTAGTGGTTCCTCCAGAGATGAGCCGCCGCGATTTGTTTTTGGAGGATGGGGGGTGGTTGAGCCGGGTGCGTTTGCCCACCGTGCAAAGCGGGTTCCTGTTTAACCGCAAGACGAGAGCCTTTGATTTGGTGACCTATTCTTGGGCTGGCATTCCTGATGAGGCGGTCAAGGTCGGGGATTACAGCGCTGTGGATGAAATTTTGGATCCTGACAGTGTGGCTGCGGTGGTGGCGAGTACCTCCACTGGATTTTCCACCAGTCTGGGGGATTACGATAATTATGAGTCCACGGAAAATTCCTTTGCGACCTACGCCAATTTGGAGCAGAATGCGCAGCTCTTCCATATTCCCACCACTTTGCAGGCTGGAGCCCGATTTGAAGTCTACTCCCTAAATTTCTTCGCCCCCTTTACGTCTGAACGCGCGGTTAAGAATCCAGACCTGCGCTTGGATAGTGCTAAGGTGATCGACCAATTGGATTTTGAGGCTTATCCAGCCCTTTCTGTGCACTTCGAATTTTTTCCACGCACCAAAACGCGTCTTCTCTGGTCCAGAACCCTAGTGCGGCCAGAGATTCGTGAACGTGCGCCCACCTTCTTCTACGACCCCGTGGAGGAAATTGAGGTGATTGGTAACCCGGACCTCAAGGATACCAAAATTGACAACTACGATCTGCGTTTCGAGTGGTTTATGCCTTATCAGCAGATGGCCTCGGTCTCCCTGTTCTACAAGAATTTCCAGAATCCCATCGAAGCCTATATCAACGCCAATCTTTCCCCTAACCGCAAGATGTTTCAGAATGCGAAAGGAGGATACGTGGCTGGGTTGGAATTGGAGGCGGATATGAGCCCTGGCCGTTGGTTGATGAAAAGGACCGGATGGTCCTGGGTTGGCGGGCTTGGATTATATGCCAATGCCTCCTGGATGAAGTCGCGTGTGCGTATCGATACTTCTGCCGATGGTGCGGATTTGCTGACTTCCACGAATCGTCCCATGGTGGGGCAGTCGCCTTATCTCTACAACGTTAAAATGACTTGGGAGAGCGAACCCTGGGGCTATAAGATGTTGAATGCGTTAATGTACAACATTGCGGGGCGACGTATCGCATATCTAGGGGTAGATGATATTCCCGATACTTATGAAGAACCATTCGGGAGTTTGGATTACATGCTGCGTTTTGAATTTGGACGCCATACGATTAGCCTGAAGGTAAAAAATTTGCTTAACGCTAAGCAGCGTTATACTGTGACAGAGTATAACGACACGAAACATTACGTCACTATTTCCGATGCCCGACGCGATTCCCTTTATTCCAACATCGACGACTTGCAGGATGTTATTGAGGTGAGTCGGGTCACTCCTGGAATCGGCCTTTCCCTTTCCTATGAGATGCGCTTATAGCAAAAGCCTAATCTCTTCGAAATCTACCAGAAACATGCAAAAATTCACTTTGTACTGTAATCCTGAAATTCACATCAACCAAGGGATAAACATGAATAATAAATGGAAACGCATTCTGGTTCTCGGTGTCGCGCTATCTGGACTGATGGCTTGTGGCGATGACAAGGGATCGGACCCAGAAGAGGAGAGCTCCTCTTCCGGCACGTCTTCGACCAGCCTGTCCTCAGAGGGGACCTCCTCTGTGGCGACTTCGGCGACCTCCTCGGCAACCTCTTCGACTGCCGTGTCGGCAACCTCCTCTGCGACGGTTTCCTCAACCTCTTCGGATACGCTTGCCTGCGCTAGCGATACACTGACGGGAACCTATGTAGACGACATCCGTCTTTGCTCCGATGTTACCTATACCTTAAGCGGTTATGCGATGATGGATTCTGGAGCGACGATTTCTATCGATGCCGGAACTACCATTGCGTCCTCCGGTAAGTCCGCGCTAATCATTATGCCTACGGCTAAAATTTATGCGGTGGGGACAGCCTCCGCTCCGATCATTTTCACCTCTAGCAACGCGACCCCTGCGGTAGGTGACTGGGCTGGCGTGGTTATTTTTGGACAGGCTCCAGTTTCTACCAGCGATGGCACACAAGGTTTTGAAGCCGACGCTAGCTTGGTTTATGGTGGCGATGTTTCCGATGACTCTTCTGGAGTGATGAAGTACGTTCGCGTGGAGTATGCGGGTTGGACCGTGGCTACAGATAAAGAACTGAATGGAATCACCTTTGGCGGTGTCGGTAGTAAAACAGATGTCTCTTACATCCAGGTCCATGCTGGTGAAGATGATGCCTTCGAATTCTTTGGTGGTACGAATAGCATTAACCACACAGTAGTCACAGCCTATGAAGATGACGGCTGGGATATCGACTGTGGTTGGCATGGAACTAACACCTATGGGATCAACATCCAGGGTACCAACTCTGACCGTGCCATTGAAGCTGGTAAGGTGGCTGAGGATGAGAACCTGATTACCAAGGGTGAGTTTGATTACATCACAATCGTTAAGAACTCCACCAACCAGGCTCTTCACATTAAGGACAATGTTGGCCTCGTGTTGAACAATGCTGTGATCGTCGGTATTGGCGATAGCGCCAAGGAAGTCGTTCGTGTGGAAGGCTCTGTGTCTCGTGAGCAATTGAGCCTCGATTCCACCTCATTCTCCAATGTCTTCTACCAGGGCTTCTCCAAGTCTGCTGTAGTACTGAGCGGCGATACCGCCTCCATTGATACCTCCTATGACACGACCGTGAGTGACACGGATACGACGATTGACACTACCTATTCTGTTACCTATGTAGAGGACACCACTCTCGAAGGTTATTTGAATGAAGGGATGACAGAAGGAACCGACTTGCTGAATGATGACCTGAGCCCTAAATCCAGCGCGGTCTCCTCCGCTGGCGCGGGTGCAATTACTAGTAGTTCTGATCTGTGGTATGATGGCTGGACCAAAAGCGGTACCGTTAGCCTGAACCCCTGATCCCTGCTATATTCGTCGAAGTCCCTTCGGCAGAGCCCAAAACCTGATCAGGCAGCGCCTGGTCGTAAGGGTGGCGGGGCGATGGGATAACGACCAACCTGGTCTCTCCTCTGTGGGGAGGCCTTTTCTTTGGAACCCAAATATGAATCGCAAAAAAAAGATACTTCTCTTTTTAACGCTCGTTTTTGCTCTCGGGGGAGTTATCGCTTACTTTTTTTGTACGCAATCTAAGCTAGCTACTCAGATCTATGAAACTCAGTGGCACGACCCCAACGCCTTTGCTCAGGCTATGCTGACTGCTTTGCAGAAGGGGGATACCACTGGCCTAGCCCGTATGTTTCCTACCTCGCATGAATTTATCGCCCTGGAAAAATATCTAGGGGAAAAGAATGAGAATCCAGATGGAGGACGCTTCATTGCCATGCTGATGATCAGCGAAAACCACAAGGCTTTGTTACGGTGGATGGAATGCCGTGGAGAATATGGGAAACTGCGGGACGCCCATTTCTCGGCGCCTGTCAAAATCGAAGATCACAATGGAGTCGAACTCTGGAAGAAGGTTCGACTCCTCGCGCGCAATCCTAAGGGTGAAGAAGTCGCGGTACCCGTGATTCGTACCTTAATGCGAACCCGCGATGGCTTTAAGGCCTATACGCTGCTTGATCCAGAAGATGACTAGGTGGATTCACCATTTGAACGATAACGCCTAAAGAGAGCTTCACAAATGAGGTGGTCCACGGAAATCGGACAGGAAATTTAGTTCGATTTTGAACTACTTGTCCCTCTTCCCAATCACCCCAGAATACAGGGGAGGGGGAGCGGGGCTAAAGGGTAATTTACAGAAAGAAAATAACATTAGGGCACCTCTAAAAATTAGCTTTGAGGCCATTTCGAGCGAGATTGAAGCAATCCAAGAAAAAACAGGCAAAACGCCCGGCTGAGCAACCACTTGCGGCAGTGCCGCTTAGTGGGGTGCTGTCCTCTATGAGGAAGGCCTACTTGGAGTAGGTTGAGGACGGATTTGTCTGTTTTGGTGATATCTCCGTCCTGATATGCCAGTTAGGCTTTAGCCGTTACTGGCACAGATCCTCAGCTGAGGAAAGCTTTGCTTGGTTACGGAGACATATACTCCACTGAGTACGCAGGAGAGCGCAATCGTAGCCGGAATGAGCCAAACGGGA
>DATIQS010000412.1:0-8229 GCA_035470605.1 Fibrobacteraceae bacterium | reverse complement strand
CACAGGGCTTTTCCCCTTCGGCACGGAGGGGTTATCGTTTGCGGACAACGTTCTTCTGTGGTGAGAAAGCGCTCCATCGCAGATGGCCGGTATCCCCTCAGCCATGTTCAGCCCATTCCGTGCCGCAGGAAAACTCTTGTCCTCCGTCGCACAGGCTTGCGTCTCCTATGGGGAAAATCGCTCGCCAAACGATAAACAGCACTCTAATCCGCAGATCAACATGCACATCCTGAATCTCCATGAGGCTGCTACGTGTCTCCCCATTCCCTCGGATCCAGGCCCATGGTGCGTTGCGTGGGAGCTGAGTTTGTAACAAGGAGTGTTCGGGATGGCAATGACGGAGGGAGAGCACCTGCCCCGGAACCAGGCCCTCGGGGAAGCAAAGTTTTGGAGTCGATGAAAAATGCCAACGTGGATCGGATGGCCTCTGCTTACGCCATCGATTCCGTGGGAAAAAAACGCTGGGCAGATAGCCACAGTGAGCGGGGCGGGGGAGTGTGCGCCAAGCCCAAGGTTCTACCGTGTTGATCCATTGGGGTTCCAGGAGATGATTTGGATCCTCCAGACAGGGGAGCGGCTCTCCCACCACATCTGTATGGCGACAATACGCATGAAATCCTTGTCCGATAGGATTTGGGGGAAAGGCCCAACCGAGGGATTCCCCCCCAAATGCGAGTCCGAGACTTAAAGGCATGCTGCGAAAAGGGATTGGAGGCCCCAGGGCGAATCCTGTCCCATGCGCTTGGATGTGGCGTTGGCCAAAGATTTGCAGAGAATGGTTCCGTTTAGCTATGGCAATTTCCACCTGCAGCTCCCGGACCGGGCGGGAGTGAGGCGAGGCAGCATTTCCTGCCACGGTGAGTTGACTCCCTGGTTTCCAGGCGCATAGGTCTGTGCATTGGAGGGGAACTGTCTGTCTTGGATTCCATTCGTTTGAAGATGGAAGCAGCGGTTGCGTCTCTTTAAGGAGAACAGAGTGCGCCCATTGATTTTGCTGGATGCGGGACAGCAAAAATTGAGCGTGGGGAAAGAATCTCGTGGTGCGTGGCATGGAACCTCAATTTAGGTGGATCAGGTTGACGTTGATGTGGCAATCGCCGTCGGACTTCAGCGAAAGGTCTTTTGGGCTGAAAAAATTCACATCATCCGCGAGCAAGGAAACGCCTTGGCTTTTCATATCCAGGGAACCAGGTAACGAGAGGCGCTGATTTCCTTGTTCGTCTAGCTGAAACCATGGGGCGTTATTCCAGAGCAGGCGCAGAAGAGGTGACTTCTTTTCCATGTGGATTGTTGGGCTGCCGGGGACGGTCGTCTCCAGAATTTGTGGCTTCTCTTCCCAGTGGAGGTGAGGCCCTTCGGAAACGCTGATTTCCACGCGCCCTTGGCCCTGATCCAGATTGAAATGGAACGGGCTACAGGAAATGCGAATTTGATTTGCCTGGTCGTCCATTTTCAGCGTAAGGCCCTGGCCCGTGCGTAAGAACCAGGAGGTTTCTCTTTTTCCGTGATCCTCCGAGCCAAATTCGGCGTTTCCGTGGCTGAGGAACCTCCCGTATCGCTCTAGCCGAGAAGGGGACGCGGTGAGGAGGGACCGATGGAGGGGACAAGGGGGCAGCGTATCTATGGATGAATCAACAGGACTCAAGATCAATGAAATCTGATATGGAAAGGGAGCCCCCTGTCCAATGATATTGCCAATCAAGTCAATGGAGTGAATCGCTTCCATTATAATCCAATCCTCGTCTTGAATGCGACAGGGCATCCCAGCATAAAATCCGAGTTTTCCTGTATGCAACTCGATTTGCCGTTTCCCAGATGGCCGATTCAGAAAATTCGCCTGGCGCAGTGATCCTTTAGAGAAAAAGTCTGGATTGCCAGCAGGGCATGGAAGCCCTTTCCAAATGCGCCCCCAAAGCTCCGTGTCGGGGGGCCTGCCTGGGTGGAATTCCTGGGCACCCAAACAATCCGCATCGGTTTCATCGATTTGAAACCTCTGCTCCGGGGTATCCTGGAAAGAGGCGTCATCCGGCCAGTGCCATAGGGAGGTATCGCTAAAGATCGTCTCACAGAGAGCGGCAAATCCTTTTTCCAGGGAAACGCCCCTAAAGCGATGTTCGTTTTTTTGGGGAAAAGACAAGGTGTTCCCGTGGATTTCCAGAAAACCAGCATCTGGGTCCAGAGGATACCAGCGACTTGATTCGATACAGCCATTCCATCGGAGAATTTTCGCGTCAGGTATTCTTGGAGAATGAATCCAGGAGATTAGCCCCCCGGCGTCGCATTCAGGACTTTCTGGGCTAGTGAAAAATTTTGCCGTCAGTGACCAGGGCAACCCCAGACGTTCACGGATTTTGGCCGCTAAACATGAATCGCGACTCCTGGTTTCCACGGTTAAGCAGGGTGTCATGCCTTTATAGACGATTCAGAAACGTTTTTTTCTCATTTCATCGATTTGTCCCTTTTGCATTGGGAGTGGACATTTTAGCACGGATCGGCTTCTTGCAGAGTCCCTGGGTAAACTCGCATGAAAAAAATTTTGAAAAAGCGCTTTTTTATTTAAATTAGGTGTCCAGTCAAATATCCGTTCCGAATCGGGGTGTTTCTTGATGAGACAAGTGACTCATAGCCGTATTTCTCGTATAGCCATTGCGGTTTTTTTCTCCATTGCTTCGTTCGTCAGCGCCGAAGATGCCGCCGTTGTCGATCTTGGCAAAACGCGTGTTGTCGCGCCAGCGTTGGCTGGTGAAACTGAGGACGCTGGCATGGGGTTCTACCGTAACCGGGATTCTCAAAAGTTCGAGGCTCTGAAGGCCCGTCCATTCAAGTCTGACAAGGATGTGGTCGTGGTCATCATGCGTGAAGGCATTCCCAGGGGAGGTGGATACACCTACCAATATCCCCGGGAAAATCCAGAACCTGTTATGACGGACAAGTATTATAAGGAAGGCGGCTTGTCCATGGAGATTGAACTTGTCGCTACGGACTATTCCGGTGTCGCGGTGTGTATTGCCGGTTCTGCGGATTTGACTCCTTATCTGGAGGAGGGTGTTTTGGAATTTTGGATCAAAGGCGAGAAGGGCGGGGAAAATGCCCTTTTCGTGCTTGTGGATGACGGAGTGAAGTCTAATGGAGAGTCTCTACAGGTAAAACTTCGTTCTAAGAGCTTTGGCGAAATTACTACGGAATGGAAGAAATTTATTATCCCGCTCAAGCTGTTTGGCAAGATGGGTGTCTACTGGGATGAAAAGAACTGGCGGGAAGTTACCATGCCTTTCAACTGGGCCAACATGAAGGGGTTTCGTCTTGAGGTCCGCAAGGATGAGAATACCTCTTTTAAGGTCTGGATCGACGATGTGGTGATCAAGCGCAAGGGTCCCGAATACCAAGGCCCGTCCGGTTATCCCTTCCGTAATGAAATTTGATGAGGCAACCGATGAGATTCCCGAAAGACAACATTTCCTTGACCCTCAAAGCGTTGCTGTGCCTATCTATGGTCTCCATGGCGGCTGCGCCCGTGACGACTTCGCAACAGGAAGAACAACTCAAGACCGTTTCCTCTCGGCTGGATTCCTTGGGGGAATATGCCTCTTCCACCACCAATAGCAAGGACGATTTGCCCGTCTCTATGTCGGGTGATATCTTTGTCCGCCTCAAGGATTTGGATTATTTCCACACATCCAAGGTGTTCAATTATGATAAGGCCCGTACCTGGGTGGACGGCGGGTTGGATTTGGCGTTGGCGGCTTATCCGAATACCTATGTCAGCCTGTGGACTACGTTTTTTATGCCTTTTGATTTTTCAGGTTGGTACACCAACAAGACAGCGACCAATCCAAACACAGGCAGCTATTTCTACGACTTGCCCGAACGGATGAGTTATCATCACCACATTGATCTCTATGGCCCTAGTATTTGGGAGGAATTGACGGCTGGGGTCGATTTGCGTTCCGCTTATTTCGGAGCCATGTTCAAGGCGGGTGGTGTCCTTTGGGTCCATTCATCACCGTTGACGGTCTGGGAACGGGAAACCTATCCCCGTTTCCCGTCGGTCTATGAGACCTTTGAGGAGGAACGCACTGTTTCCACTTATTATAAAGAAAAGATGTTCCGTCCGGTGAAGGAGGGCGGTCGCGCCTTTTGGACCAATCGCTCCTTTGGGGGCATTATGCTGGACATTTACAAGTTACCGTTCAACATGACAGGACACATCCTGATTTCTCAGCCCAAGGACGCGGATCAGGGAACTCGTGACGGTCTCACTCTTTGGGCCGGTCAATATGGGGATGAGGAAATGGCGGGCACTTTGAATTACCGTGGTGATGTCTATAACGTGCGTCTCGCCAAGGAAAAAATTGGTCCGGGTTTGACTCTAGGAGCCAACTACGTTCAGATGGATTTCGATAATGACCTCATCTATGAAGAAGAATTCATGAATATGATTACTGGAGATGGGCCTCCAACGATCGTCAATAGTCGCGTTGGATCCGTGGATATCAAAGGGAATCTGAATTCAAAGCTTTTCATGGCGGTGGATGTGGCTGCGGCGGTGGACGACTCGGTCAAGTTCCGTAGCGACGAATCTCGTTCCATTACTTATGTAGAAGACGACTATAAGGAAACCACTTCTGATCCAACGATTGCCGCTTATGCCAAAATCCAATCCAAACATTGGATTCCCATCACCTCTGAGATTATTTATGCCCCGAAAAATTTCTTTTCTCCCTATGCGATGACGGATTATTCCCGCAATCGTACCTGGCGAAAGGATGAAATGTATTTGGGAGCAGGAACCTTCCGCTATTCGCCAAACCTCATGGGTGTCAATCTGAAAATTGAGCCGGAGTTCAACCGTGGTCGTTTTGACGTGCAATACGGTTTACATCGTCAGGTGGAAAAAGGCTTGGATATCCTTTCCTTTAATTACCGCCTGAATGGGCGCTATATGTGGGAATCCATGACATCCTGGTCTAAATACGCCTCTATTCTGCGTTCTGATTCCGGGTATGTGGGGTCTGCTGCTAAGTATGATTATCGTATTGCCTCGTTGGAAGACACCACCTCCAAGCTAAATCGTCAGGAAGGCGGGCTGCGTGGAGGTACTTGGGAAACTTGGGAGGTCTTTGCGCCTTATGATAATGCGGACCAAATCGCGAATTCTGAGATTCCTACCAGCGCCAAATGGTCCTCTGTCATCGCGGTAGATATGGCTTATGACATTGGAAACCTGATCGGTTACGATAAGAATGTAATGCTTCACCTCAACACCGCTGTTTCTGGCATCGCCCGATCTTTCATACCAGTGGCTTACAGCGAAAGTCAAAATGATATGCTTCTCTGGAGTTGGTTCGGGCAATCAGAACCCTCCATTGCGATTACCCCGACATTCCATGTTTTGGGCTGTTTCGGTTGGGAAATCTTTCGGGCCGAAAAAGCCTGGAAAGCTGTCCAGGTTGCCAAAAAGAAAAACGAACTGTATTACGAATACGAATTGGCCCCCATCAACTATTTGGATCTAGCCTTCGGCGGTGGTTTTGACTGGGACTTCACTCCCCGGGCGGGACTGCATGTGCGCTATCGATATGCCACTCATCGGGATGAGACTGTTTCCAGCAACAACTGGAAGGCGCATTTCATTTCCGCTGAAACCAAGGTCTGGTTCTAAGAGGCAGGAACAACCATGAAAACTGTGAACACTTTGATCGTTTTGGCTGGCCTTGCTTCCGTTTCTTTCGCTTCCACCGAATTGGCGGAGGATATTGATAACAAGGTGCATTCCATTGAAGTCCGACGCGGATTGGATTTTGGGATTAGCATTAAATCGGAATATTTAACATCTCGTTACTCGTCGCCTCAAATCGATGATTTTTCGGCTTTGGCGGCTAGCGATTCCGCTTTTGATAAGAATTATGGCAGCGCTGTCACTTCAAATAGTGTGGAACGCACGGGCTATACGCAATTGGATTTGAACGTTTTGGCTCGTCCTTTTGATATTGCTCGGGTGGATTTCACCTTGCGCTTCCTGGCCGGGTATCAAGATTACTTCAACAATCCAACGAAGTCCGTGTCCATGCCCTGGTGCCAGATCAATGGTCGTTTGGGTAAGGAAGGGAACATGGCGATTTATGAGTTCGGTGACTACCGCTCTCAGATTAGTCCTCTAACCATGTGGGCGCCGGGTATTGATATTCTTTATGAGCCAACCGTATTTGCTCGCAAAAAAGAAATGGCGCGTAGCGAGTTTTTTTTGAAGGGTAATCAGCGCAATCTCCAAGGGGGTCAAATTCAATACCGTCTTGGGCTTGGTGCCTTTGATCTGCGCCTTGAGGCAATGGGGGCTCGTTTGCGTCGTGCAGAACAGCTCGATAGCGATGGCTATACCGGGAATCTGGTGGCAAATTCTTCTCTGGCTGGTGCCTCCCAATCCGCCAATATGGACAAATACATGATGGGCGGTAATGCGGAAGGCTTTGCGCTGGGCCAAGCAATCATGGTGGGCGGTTCCTATTTTCATATCGCTGATATCAAGAGTTCCATGGTTCGCGTCTTGAAGAGCACTACAGGCGATGTAAACGACTCGTCGGGATATACAAATGCGGATTATACCGTTTGGAATGAGGAAGATACCCTGCCACAGCAGACCGATGTGATGGGGGCCCGTTTGGGGGCTGATATTGCCCATTTTATTGGGGATAAGAATTTGCTATTGGATTTCACTGCGGAATATGCATCAAGTGGCGACAAGGAATATAATGTTGACAGCAGTGGAGTCATTCTCGACGATTCCATCGTGAACGGAGCGGCCTTGCTTGCGGAAATGAACGCAGGCTATTCCGGTAAGAGTTGGGTGGCCAAGGCTAATTTCCAATTCATGAATAATGATGAAAACTATTTCAACAATTTGGCTCAGTCCCCTCAATTTGTACCTCGTCGCATTCTGAACACGGATATGGATCCACATACCATGCGTTGGGGCTCACGTTCTCCTCTCTACTCGACATTCGACGCCCTCTATAATTTTACGCCAAAATTTACGCCGAATCCGGTCAAGGTGAGCACAGAAGGGAAATACACCACAAACACGGCCACGGATCCGACGACGACGGATATGAATAGCAGCCTTTCCTACGAGATCGCTCCCTTTACCCGTAGCTCTTGGGGAACAGCCGTCCTCACAAAATCTGAGTTAAAGCTGGTACAAGAACTGGGTGATCCCACCTTGCAGGATGCTTTGCCTTTTGGTTTGGCAACGGCCAATCGAACAGGATTCCGTACTCGTTGGAATGCTGGGTTCTTGAAGGATTCCGCAGGGGTCTCAGCGGTTGAGGCTACCGTGGTCTTTGGTTCCTTGGAAGAGGTGGAGGACACCACGGGTTATGGAAAAGCAAAATTTAGTGAGGTCGGCGGTGGTGCTAAGGTCGATCTAGGAGCCATTTTGAAATTGGGACTTCCGGTTGAGTTCTCGGGGAGTTATACCCAAACAAAGACAGAACAGG
Organism: Fibrobacteraceae bacterium; assembly: GCA_035470605.1. Lineage (GTDB taxonomy): Bacteria > Fibrobacterota > Fibrobacteria > Fibrobacterales > Fibrobacteraceae > CAIRAY01. Next base: position 736 of record DATIQS010000412.1, on the reverse strand, counting down.
GTGTCCGCAAGAACAAATCCGACTTTATCAATGTGGGCTTCTATGGGCGCTTCCATAAGCGTTATGGCGTCTTTGCCGGTTTACAGACGATTGACCTGAAACGCGAAAATAATGCAGAGGTTGTCTCTCTTACCAATAGTAAACAGAAACACTGGCAGATTGGTTTGGATTATAGCGTAGGGGATCACGCTTGGCTCTCCGTTGGTTATGGGCTAATCGATGTAGACAACACCTATGCGGTTTCTTATGGGTCCTATGCGAACAAGTACGTTGTCTCTTACACCACCGATGCCGATGGCAACGTGACGGTTGTGGAAACCTACAATCCAAGTGCGGATGCCATTTCCATCGTAGATGACTATGCCGAGTCGAATGGTTATCTCTTACCTGATTATTACACCAGTGGCGATGATGATCTCTCGACGAATGCCAAAACTTATAAACATTCCTTCCAGCAGAAAATCCTGGAAGCATCCATCAATGTGGATTTCTAAGGAGGGATGGCCATGCAGAATTTCATGAACCCTCAGAACGCAGGAAATAACAGGATGAACCGAACCCTGTCGCTTTTGGCTTCCATCATTTTGGTCGTTCCGGCGCTGGCACTGGCCCAAACCGACAGTTCTTTAGAGGACCGGCAGCAATCACTCCTCCAGCGTCTTACGGACATTGAGAATGAAACTCCAGGTCTCTCTATTAATGGCGATGTGTTTTACCGAGGGCAAACCTCGGAAAT
>DATIQS010000411.1:0-4986 GCA_035470605.1 Fibrobacteraceae bacterium | reverse complement strand
GTCCGTTCGGTATTTGGCGACTTTGTAGAACGAGGTCAGGCTCTTCTTTCGGACCAAAAGGATCCTTCTCGGGTTCTTATTATCTCGGGCTCTTGTGTGTTTGGTGGCGGTGAGATTCGGTATATCTGAAGTCGTCCATGTCGCATCCTTTGCTTGTCCGTTCACGCCTTGCCATCTACATCGGATTGTGGATTCTCCTCGGCGTTGCCCAGATTTATCCTCAAACAACCATTTTGCATTTGCCTTTGAAGGAGGCTTTGGCTGATGGTTTGGTGAGTCATCTGTGGTTTGCTGTGCTGGGATTTTCCATGTGGTATTTCATTCGGCATGTCTGGTCATTTCATACTCCTATTCTTAATCTGTTGGGAACCTATACCGCAGGGGGAGTGGTGGTGGTTTTTATCTGGCAGGCCGGCGCATATACCGTTCTTTCCATTTTTAACGCGGATGATCCCCTTTATTTAGAATACCTGTATTCCTCTCTTCCGATGCGCTGTACCGCTGGTTTTGGTGTTTACGCTTTGCTCCTGTTGACCTATCTTCTTTTCCTCGGAGCGGAGGCCTTGCGTCAGCGCAAGGAAAATGAAATTCATCTACGGGAAAGCCTTAAAGCCTCGGAGTTGGAGCTGCTGAAATCGCAAATTAATCCACACTTTTTGTTTAATAGCCTGAACTCCGCCAGTTTGCTCACTCTCACCGCACCGGAGCGAGCTCATGAGATGATTGTATCCCTGTCCGAATACCTGCGCTACTCTATTTCCGGCAAACGCCAGCAGTTTGCTGCTTTTCATCAGGAATTGGAGAATGCTCGGTGCTATCTCGATATTGAAAAAATTCGTTTTGGGAAAAAGCTTGAACTTGAATTTCAGGTCGATGACGCTAGCCAGAAAGTTTTCGTTCCCACCATGATTCTGCAACCCCTTTTTGAAAATGCCATTAAACACGGTGTCTATGAATCCACAGGCCAGGTGTACATTCAGACCCGCGCAAAGGTCGAGGGCAACTATCTTCAGTTGGAGGTGCGCAATACCTTTGAACCGAACATTCCCGCCAAAAAAGGCGCAGGACTTGGACTTCTGAATTTGCGTGAGCGCTTGCGTATGTTGTATGGCGCAGGAAATTCTTGGTTACTCGCGGAAAAAAAGGAAAAGGAATTTGTGGTAAAATTGTCCTTGCCCAAGGAGGTCCCATGAGAGTCCTGATCATTGATGATGAGGAGGCTGCTCGCCATCTGATGCGTATCTATTTGGCGGATCATCCAGATTGTGAAATTGTAGGCGAGGCTGCTGATGGCTTTGAGGGTTATCGTTGTATCCGGGAGCTTCAACCGGACCTCGTTTTTCTGGACATCCAGATGCCTCGTATTTCCGGCTTTGAAATGCTTGAATTGCTTGAAACGCCGCCGATCATTATTTTCGCAACCGCGTACGATCAGTTTGCCGTGAAGGCCTTTGAAATGAATGCTGCCGATTATCTCCTGAAACCATTTAGTAAGGACCGAGTGGTGGCCGCCATCGACAAGGTCCGCCAGCGTCTTCAGCAAACAAATCCAAACCTCTCTGTGGAAAAAGCAGTTCTTGAGACGGTGCAGGCTCAAAACGACATTCTGGAGCGTATCGCGGTCAAAGTCCGGCAGAAGGTCCTGATCATTCCGGTGGATAAAATTTATCGCATTGAGGCGGAGGGGGACTATGTCACATTGCATACCCCGGAAGGCCGCTATCTGAAAGAATTCACCATGAAATATCTTGAAAATCATCTGCCGCCTGGAAAATTTGTCCGTGTGCATCGCTCAAATTTTGTGTGCATTGAGGCCGTTAAAGGATTGGAGCATAGCAGCGCAGAAATTTGGCATGTGCGCCTCAAGGATGATCAGCTCGTTCGCGCGAGCGCAGAGGGAATTAAACAACTCAAGCGCGCCTTGGGCATGTGACGGACGTTTCAAAAGCCTGAAAACCATCCCGTTCCAGGACCCTTTCCTCGGTTCTCCATTTCTATCTTATGGCTATGCGTTCTTTGAACTTGTTGATCCTGCCAGCTCTGGCTTTTCTGAATGGTTGCTATTCCTTTTCCGCAACCTGTTTGCCGTCGCATATCCACACAGTACGTATCGATGATGTCCAGAACCTGACCACCGACCCTCTCCTGGGGATTCGGCTTCGCGAAGGATTGCTGACGCTTTTTCGTAAGAACGCCTCTGGAATTCGCATTGTTTCGGACAACGAGGATGCGGATGCGGAATTTCAGCTCACCCTGACCAATTACACAAATGCCACGGAGACTTATACCAGCTCTGCCGAGGTGGAAACCTATAAGGTGACACTTACCGCCGACGTGAGTTTCCGGGATTTGGTGAAAAATACAGTGATATATCAGGGCAAAGCGCTTCGGGCGGAGGGGGTCTACGATATTTCCCAAAATGAAACCGAAGACCAACACGGTCAGGAACGTGCGATTGAAAAACTGCAAGAACTGATCGTCAATAACGCCTTGGCCAAATGGTGAGGTCCCTATGAAGTTTGTCAAGATGCACGGAATCGGAAACGACTATGTCTATGTGGATTGTTTTGCAAACCCAGAACCGATGCAGCAACCTGAACTCGCGCGTTTTGTCAGTCACCGTCATTTTGGAATCGGCTCGGACGGCCTGATCCTGATTCGTCCAACTCGGGACGCAGATGCAGAAATGGTTATGTACAACGCTGATGGTTCCCGATCAGAGATGTGTGGCAACGGCCTTCGATGCGTGGCCAAATATGTGCATGACCATGGTCTTTCACTCCGAAATCCCCTGTCCATCAAGACAGGCGCAGGCCTCCTTCAGGCTTATATTTTACCCGACTCACAAGGACTAGCCGTTGCCGTGCGTATCGACATGGGGGTTCCTGTTTTGGATGGGCTTCGCATTCCCACCACTTGGGATCGCAATCCTGTGGCCAATCAGAAATTCACTATTCTGGGCCGTCAATTTGAAGGGACCTGTGTGTCCATGGGCAATCCCCACTGTGTGATCTATGTGGATGATGTTGAGCATTTTCCGGTTCATGAGTTCGGCCCTGCCATAGAAACGGCTTCCTGGTTCCCCAGGCGTGTGAATGTGGAATTCGTGCAGGCCATTTCCCCTACGGAGTTACGACAACGGACATGGGAACGGGGTGCCGGAGAAACTTGGGCCTGTGGTACAGGCGCGTCTGCCGTTTGTGTCGCGGGAGTCCTTACGGGCAGGAGTTCTAGCCATGTCACGATCCATTTGCTGGGAGGAAATTTGGATCTGCTGTGGCCTGGATTGGGCCAATCGGTACAGATGACTGGCCCTGCGGTGGAAATTTTCCAGGGAGAAATCCCCTGGCCAACAAATGACAAATCGCTAAGTGATTGATTCATAACCAGTTAAGACTTTTTTTCCGCTTGACAGGATCTCTTGCGAAACTTAAACTTATGGCTATATGTCATTGCGTGACTTGATTGGTCGGATTCGGGGCGAGGTCGTTACGACCGCGATCGATGTTGGCCATTATGCAATCAAAATAGCTCAGGTGGAACATAAGCGCAATGAGCAGTATTTGATTGCTGCCGATATCGAAGTTTTCCCTCCAAAGACATTTGAGGATAACGAACTCCGAGATTCTGCTGCTTTTGAGGAAAGCCTTCATCGTTTGATTCAAAGAAATTTTCCAGACGGACTTCATGGCGAAGTCGTCATCGGGATTAACTGGTCCAATGGTATTTTGGCCGATCGAATGCTGTTGCACAAACGCGATGAGCAAGAAAACGAAAGCTATATCCTGGAAGAAGCCGGTAAACGTTCCCCCTTCAATGAGGAGGGCGTTAATTTGGATTACGAAGTTCTGTCGGATGACGAACAGAACGAGCAAGAAGTCCTGATTGTGGCGGCAAAAGGAGGGACTCTTTCCGCTTGGACAAAAATTTTCCTTGCTGCCGGGATTTCTCCTTCGATTTTGGATGTGGATGCCTTTGCTGTCACGAACGCCTTCCTTCTTTCGGCTCCAGAGGAGGATTTGCGTGAAACCATTGCTCTTCTCAATATCGGCGACCGTCGTTCCCATATAACATTTGTTCGCAATGGTTCCTATCACTCCACTCGTTCTGTGCAAAATGCCTCCGTGGATTCCTTTGTTTCTCAAATGTGTCGCCGTATTGGCATGGATCAGGACGTGGTGAGTCAGATCCTGCGTGGAGAGAAGGCTGAGGGCTATAATAAGGAATTATTCCAGGCGGCTTTAGTGTACTCCGCGGAGGAATATGCGGTATCCGTGGAGCTCGCTTTGCGCTATTTTACTTCGACGGAGAATCAGGAGCGCGTTTCCAAGGTATACTTAACCGGAGGTGGAGCCTCCATCACTGGTTTGGCGGATTTCTTGGCCCGCAAATTAGAGGTCCACACAGAATGTCTTAATCCGTTCAAAAATCCAGAATTCATGCATGTTGAGAAGGGGTTGTTTGGCGGGGACGAAATCTCCCAAGAGATCGTCAATATTATGGTTCCGGTTCTTGGATTGGCCACGAGGAAACTTTGATATGAAGCTCCTCTCCATTAATTTGCTTCCGGCAGAATACCGCAAATCCAAGACGGACTTGAGCTGGATCATGGATAAACGAGTGATCTGGCCAACAATCCTGCTTTTGATTACCTCTCTGAGTTTCCTGTTTATTTATTTGCATATGCGCGACAATATCGCCACTTTGAATGAACAGTTGTTTGTTGTGAATGCGGAAATTCAACGTGAAAAGCCTCTTTTGGACAAGATTCATGAACTGGATGAAAAATTGGGAATCATTGCCCAAAAAAATAAAGCCCTTAAATCCATCCAGGTCAGTAAAAAGCGTTGGGTCATTTTGTTTGAAAACATCTCGTCGGTTCTCCCTCCCAATATGTGGCTGACCACCCTGAACCAGAATGGCGATAATTCTCTGGAGTTAAAGGGGACCACCTATGATTTTTCCGAGGTGGCGGAATACATGGTC
>DATIQS010000410.1:0-12700 GCA_035470605.1 Fibrobacteraceae bacterium | reverse complement strand
CATCCCATAAATCCGCTGTCCTCCTTTGCAAAACAACTCCGCGAAGCTCACCACGAAGGTCAACTAGAAGGCCGAAATGAAGGTATTGAACAGGGTATTGAACAAGGGGCAGAAGCCAAACAAATCGAAATGATTCAATCCATGGAATCGCAAGAGTTTGATTGGACGCAGATCGAAAGAATCACAGGTCTGGACAAAACGGGGTATGAGGCCATCAAAAAGAAACACGCGGAACGATATTCACAAGTTAACGCTTAAGCGTTTGGAGCCGTCGCGGGAAAGGTCTGCTTTTCGTAAAAGATCCTCGAAGTCCACCACAACATCAACTCAATAAACCAGCACGATAAGACGCTGCGCATCCCATCCGTCTCACCCTCTAATCGCTCTGTTCGCACCTTTCCAAAGCCTTAGCCAAACTCAATTCCTCTGAATATGCCAGTTTAGCTTTAGTTGTTACTGGTGCGTATGCACTGGACGTGCGACTGCGGGATTTAGGGAAATAATGTATACAAGATGTATTCATATTTTTCAAAATAAGGCGAAACTCCTTTGAAAATGGCACCCAATAAGTCATATATTTAGGAAAGAGAAATTGGAGGTTTTGTGGACGACGCCCAAAAAAGCGGGAAACGCGGCTTTACCTTGTTGGAAATGCTGGTGGTTATCGCCATCATCGGCATTCTCGCATCCATTGGGGTAATGAACCTGAATGCGCGTATGAACCAGGAAGCGGTCAAAGGAGCCGCAATGAGCCTCGGATCGTTTTTGGACCGTGTAAGTGCGGACACTCGCGCTCGCTCCGACACACTGTCATTACTCGTTTCTGGAAAAGCACTAATTGTTTATGACAGTTCAAGTTGTGCAGGCACAGAACTGTATCGCGATTCTCTGGCAGAACGCACCCGTTTCCTCACAAGTGCTCCGACAGCCCTTCCCTCTAACAGTGGCATTCCCGCTCTCAACTGGAGCACAGCAAGCAACGCCTGCCTGCACTTCCGTCCTCGAATTGGTCTAAACGCTCTGGTGGACACAGGGTATTTTCAAATTCAATCAACACACGCCGACGACATCCGCGCCCTAGTGGGCAAAAGCAGCACCAACAACCGCATACAAAGCTTCCGCAGCAACGATGGCGGGGCGACCTGGGGGAAATTATGAGTCGTCCTTCCAAAGCGGGCTTTGGCCTCATGGAGGCTCTGGCCTCTATCTTCATACTCTCCCTGATGTTCCTGGCTGTGTCCATGCTCAATTTTTCCAACCATAACACAGTGTTGCGACTTGCTACGCGGAACGAAGCAACTCAGGTGGGGCAACGGATCCTGGACAGTCTACAGGCCGTCGGCATCTCTTCCGTGACTGGAGACACGATCACTGTTTCGGGCGACACCTCACGCGCCCTGAAGAGCACAGGTACATATACGCGCAAATATGTTTGCGAATGGACCGTGAAGGCCATTTACTCCACAGGAGAAGGCACGGTTGCCGATCCCATCAACAGCATCATCCGGGCGAAAAAAATCAGTCTTTCCGTCAAATGGTCCCTGAACCACCGGGACACCAACACAATTAACCTCAGCACGGTGGTCCAATGAACGTACGCAAACAAGGTTTCACCCTGGTCGAACTGCTGGTCTACATCGTGATCGCAGCTATCGTCGTAGGCATCGCCGGGAACGCATTTCTGGATGCCACCCGCCTGCGCGTGCGTTCAGCGAACTTGCTGAAAAGTTCCGACAACACCACCGACGCCATCCAGTATTTGCAGGAAGACATACGCCGGATGGGTCTCAAAGCATCCCTGCTCACCTCCAGCGGTGCCAGTTCCTCCAGCGCGGCTCTGGTGACGCTTGATTCTGTGTATTGGAGTCTGGGGGCAGCCTCCTCCGCATCCTCCGATTCGTCCTCCTTCCGCGGAGTCGCAGTGGTAACCTCACCCGACAACAATCGTCAGGACACACTGGAATTCAAGGCCGGAATCTACGATGCAAATGGCCGAATCACCGGCTGGCAACAAATCCGCTACTGGGTCAACTCCAACGGAGTCCTTTGCCGCAAAGTCCTGGTGGATTCAAGTCACATTACTTCCCATGACACCGTTACAGTCAAGATGGCCGACAGTGTAGCCGCCTTTTACATACGTTACGGGGTGTATTCTTCAGACAGCGTCATCCTCGCTAACAAATCGCTAGCATCCTCCTGCGCCTCGGGCAGTTACTGTCTGAGTACCTTAACGGGCTACCCGTTGTCCGCCGCCTCTGGATACCCCCTAGCAACCACCTATTCCTCATCCTCGGCCGCATTTTCCCAGTACCGTTTGCTAGATACTACAGGCAGTGGCTCAACGAAAGGCTTCGAGGTAAAAAAAGGGTACACCTACCGTTTTAATTTTGTCATGTCATCCAATGACAGCGCGGCCAAGTATTTCCGTTCGGATTCCGACTATATCGCCGTGGTTATTTCTAAAGGCACTGGTTCCACGGATTCTCTCCAAGGCACCAACCCAGCGCAATTCTATTCCGCGCTAGGAACAGACGACGCCACCCGAAGTTTCGAATTCACGCCAGACACCAGCAGAACCGCAGGTCTCTATTTCCGCTTCCGTCTCCGGGATTCCCTCTATGCAGCCACAGGGGCAGGCTTCTCTCTCAAATCCCTATCCCTGACTCAAATTGCCAATGATACGTTGGCCTGGGAGTCCACACCCCCTACAGATGGCCTCATCAAAAAGCGCGTCAAAGCCATCGAGATCAACCTATCCGTCAATACGAAGGGCACAATCTCCACCATCAAACGGGTAATTCCCGTGCCGAACAACGGAGCCTGAGTATGGTTCCATCACTCATGAGTCCCCACTTCTTTTCCAAAGGAACCCTGGTTATGAATTCCAATCGTTCCCGCCAAGGTGTTTCGCTAATCATCGTGCTCATCCTAATGATCACCGCCACCCTCATGGCCACCGCCCTCTTTGTCGCCTTGAGCCGCCACAACTCCAAGAGTGGCGAACAGCTGTATACGGAATCGGCCTTGGCCGCCACCAAAGCAGGCACGCAGGCGGCACAAGCCTGGTTCAACTACGAAGGTCAGTCGGCGAAAAATCTGCTGGATAAATTTCTGGACACGTCCTCCACCTATGGAAACCCCGGTCGCAAGCCCATCCGCATTAACATCAGTAACATCGCCGCAAATTTCAAGGCCGATTCCACCACTTTTGGCCAGACCTTCGAGGTCTTTTTGACTGATGTATTAGCAGATAGTAGCGCTACGAATAATCCGATCAGCGTAAAGTTGCAAATCATTGGTACGGGCCAGGATAGTTCTAAGGCCATATCCACTGTGATTCTGAATTTGAAAGGGATTGGGTATCAGAAAGCAGATTCTGTGACCACTTTAGGTGGAGCAACAATGCCCATTGAAGATGCAATTTATGTGGGAGGTTCTTTCACTGGGGACAACAATGTCAAAACGTCAGGTTCAGCCTACTTTGATTCCATCACCAATCTTAAACTTGGTGATAGCATTGATGGAAACTTGGTAATCGGTTCCGCCTCGAACTGCGCTAGTGTGGAAGGGACCTCTTCTGGAATGACGATTACGGGTGATTTTTATTCGGGAACAGCAGTCAAACTGAATAGCACCACCATCGTTAAAGGGAATGCCTATTTGGATAAGGGTATTTGTGGTTCTGGCAATTATCCGATTACATTCTATCAGGACGCCGTGTTTAATGGCTCCGTGTTTTTGTCGATGGGTACTCACCTATTTTGGATCAAAGGGAACTCCTATTTCGACGATTCTCTAAGTTGGACTGGGAATTCTGTTGAAATCGACGGGGATGCTGGATTTGGCTCCAACTCCTATGTTGTGATCGGAAACACCAATAGTTCTCCCAGCCTGTTTCTATACGGAAACACAAATATCTATGGAACGATAACCTCTGTATACGACAAGAAAGCAACCTTTGGCAATAGTGCTTCGGATTGGGCCCATATTTATAGTGTATCCCCTCTTTCCGATTCGACTTATTTCACCTTTACGGGAGCCCACTACATTGGTGGAACATCATTTTGGGGAACAGACACCTCTTTAACATCCCCAGACCAACTAACCACGATTCGAAGCCAATTGGACGCTTCAGGGAAAAAGGAATCACCTATTTCTATCGATACTGCGCAATTGAGTCTTTACAGGAAAACGTTCAACACGCTACTGACCAAATATTCGGTATGCAACTACAACAATTCCTACCTGTATCCAAGAGTTTTTGAGTGCTTTTATGACAGCGTTTCCTCATCAGAAAAAATGAACAACTATCTGGCTCTTGATCTCGAACAACAACAGATCCAATTCAGCACTGTAGTATCCCCGACTCTAGGGGGCGACACATTGACGCAGAAATACATCCTGATCGATCCAGGCAGCAATTCGACCATTGCGACAAGTTCAACCTCCCGAATTATTCTGTACTATGAGACTCCAGGCACCTATAAGATCAACCCCAAAACAGCCAATGATACTTGTTATTGCCTTATTTTCTTGGATAGTGGCGTGACACTTCAAACAGATAATCCTGTCTGGACAATTCATGGGGCCATCGTGGCTGCATCAGGAGCGAACTTTGAAGCGAAATCAACATATACCATTGTCTATGACAACACGATTCTTACGGAGCTGGCAACGAGTGGAGCTCTACAAGACACGTCAGGTACCAACCTCGCAACCTCTTCTGGTACAACCTACCAAGCCCCATACACCGTCTCACTCCTCTCCCCCCGCCTGCAAGCGGCACTCACCGCACAATCCTACGGCGATGCCGTGGTGGACACAGCTGACGCTCTTAACTTTGGTAAAACGTTGTATTTCGCTCCCGCCATGGTCGCAGTCACCGAGGATGATTATACGAGCTGGAATGCCTGTTCCAGCGCAGTGCACCTAACCGCCTATAGTCCCGGCGACACAGTAATCTCATTGACCAGAGAGTTCTCCAATGTCTTGTTGGACTCCGCGGATTCCTACCAGGTCCGCTACAAGGCGGTTCTCAAATCTGGCGACACCGCAACCGCCATTTTGCCCGTGTGGGTCAAGCCCACAGGAGTGACAACGGTCGCCACCAGCAGCGCCACAGGGACTAGTAGTACAACCACGACGAGTAGCACGACAGTCAGCAGCAGTTCCGTGGCCGTAAGTTCGTCCTCCTTTATCACAGTATCCTCAACATCCAACTATTGCACGACAAACAAACTTTTTTATAATGGCGACGTCGCAATAGGTATTTGGAACAGCAGTAGCAGCGGAAACAGCTTAGAATGGCACGAAGAAAGCAGTTTAGACTCCGTAGGGAAAATTATCGCCCCATATTATGTCGCGAACACAGCGATTGACGGAACAAAATCATTTCTAGATGCTTATGAACTAGGAACCACCTATAACCTCAACGGAGGTTCTTTAAAGTTTTATTTCTATGCGGCCCTGGGTTCCTCGGGGTATATCTTCTTCAAGGATGTCTACGGAAAGTACAGCGACACCGCAAATTTCATTTCCACGAGCGCGGACCTGAATTCGGTAAACATCGCGGCCTACGCAGGTTCCAATGGCTTTACAGCCAGATATGTCACTACACTCTACTTCTACTTTCCGGACCTGAGTACACAGCAAACCAGCTATCTGGACAGCATCTATTTCGCCTGCGACTACGCATCCAGCAGTTCAATGTCCTCCAGCGACACCAATTCTTCCAGTAGCACGGCCTCCTCCAGCAGCGAGGTTTCGTCTGGATCATCCTCTTCCACCGAATCCTCTAGCGCAGCGGCTTGTACGCTTACCGGAGATGCGACCCAGCTGACCGACGGCACATATACGGTAACCTATTCAACTTCGACCTGCTACAACACCAAAGTGGGTATGGCCTGCTCCGACGGCGATTGTTCCGTAACCATGGGTTCCAGCGACTACTCCCCCGGTTGGTGGTATGACACCTCATTACCATCCTCTGGTTTTACCCTGACTGTTACGGGAGGAGGGGTCTCCATCAAGTGCTGGTGACAGCTGTGTCCTCCTTGAGGCTGGGCCGCCCAAGAGGGCCTGACCCTGAACGACGCATTCCGCGACTGGCTGCGGCGTTACTCCGCTTCTGGAACCACGGCGAGTTCCAAACTCGATGCGCTGAGGCAAAGCCTGGGCAAGGTTCGGGCGGCCAAACGCTTTTCCCGGGAAGACGCCTACCATGCGCATCCGTTTTTTCCTGGACATGAACGGATCCTTTCCAAATATGTATATTTCTGATATACAGATTCGAGGTGACCATGGATGCCACAGTCGTTGATCTCCGTTATCGCATGAGCAAGGTTCTGCAAGCGCTGGGCCGCCGCGAAGAAGTGCGGGTTCTGTACCATGGAAAACCGCGCGGAAAAATCATTCCGCTGGGGGCGTCAAAAGTCAAAGCGGCAGAGCATCCGTTTTTCGGTTCTGCGGCAAAAAACCAAATATCCGTGGATGAGGTAATGGACCAGTTGCGCGGCGGGCGCTTCCGTGATCTTTGACACCGATGTGCTGATCTGGCTACAAAGGGGGAACGCCAAAGCGGCCACCTTGGTCGACTCCACCGATGTCCGGCTGGTCTCCATTCTGACGCAAATGGAGCTGATGCAAGGGGCACGCAATCCACGGGAAGCCACCCTGTTCCGTTCCTTTCTCGTCGATCTGGATTTTCATGTGTTGCCGTTGACCGAAGCGATTGGGCACCGGGCCGCCGTCTATGTGGAACAGCTCGCCCTGAGCCACGGTTTGAGGGCAAACGACGCGATCATCGCCGCAACGGCCATGGAACAAACAGAAACGCTCTGCACCGCCAATGCCAAGCATTTCCGTCCCATCCAGGGCCTCGATATGCGTGTGTTCCGGCCCTGATTTGCCGCAATCGTTCTGTTTTTTTGCCGGATTAACAAATTTATATCCACACAAAAATAGTGTCCTTTTCCAATATGAAAAATGTCACCCTAAGCGCAGAATGTCCCCTGATCGAAGGAGCCCGGCTACGGCCGCCCAGGAAGGCCTGACCCTGAACGACGCATTCCGCCGACTGGCTGCGGCGCTATTCCGCTTCTGGAACCACGGCGAGTTCCAAACTCGATGCGCTGTGGCAAAGCCTGGGCAAGGTTCGGGCGGGCAAACGCTTTTCCCGGGAAGACGCCTATTATCCTAGACCCCGCAGTTGACCGGGTCGATTCGACCACGATGCGTCCAAATGATCCGGCGATGTCGCTGGCGCGACCAAGGCCGGAACTTGGATATCTGCCAGTAACCGGGCAAGCCCGAACTGGCAGATCATCTTGCGTTCCAAGGCCTCCGGCCTCCATTCCCCCGCACCCTCCTCTGCTCCAGGCGAACGGGACGCCGGCTACCGTTCGCTTCATGCACCCCGATGCCCCCGCGATGCCGTCAGTCGGACCGAAAGCCTTGTCATCGCAAGATCCCGGGCCGAGTCTATCCCTCCCAACTGCGGGATCTAGGATCATCGTGGCTAAGTTAACCCCCACCAAGGCCAGACGCATCCGTTTTTTTCTGGACACCAACATCCTCGTTTACTGCTTTGACCCTGATTCCCCGGCCAAGCAACAAATCGCCCGTGACCTGGTTTACGAAGCGGTCCAGTCTGGACGGGGTTTCGTCAGCTGGCAGGTGGCGCAAGAATTTCTGAGTTTGGCGACCAAAAAGTTCGCCTCCCGCATGGACGCCGATCAGGCACGGCGGATTCTGGATGACCTTCTGGATCCCCTGTGCGAGGTCTATCCAGGTCTCGCAACCATGCAAGGCGCCCTGGAGGCGGAATGCCAAAAACTGTATAGCGAGGACTTCCAAAACGGCTTCCAGCTCGGAACCCTGGTGGTCCAGAACCCCTTTCAATCGATGCTTAAGAACACGCTTAATCCTAGATCCCACTTTTGTGCATGGGCAAAAAGGAGGCCAAAGTATTCAGTTAACCTGATGCCTTGGAGTCCTCCCGTTCCAAAAAAGCCTTTTTTATCTTTGCCCCCATGTTCGCACAACTAACTGAAAGCCTTGAATCGACCCTCAAAAACCTGCGCGGCCAGGGCAAACTCACCGAAGAGAATGTCTCCGAAGCCCTGCGTGAGGTCCGCCGCTCCTTCCTTGCCGCTGACGTAAATTTCGCCGTCACTCGTGACTTCGTCAAGGCCGTGAAGGATAAGGTGATGGGCCAGGATGTTCTCCTCTCCATTACGCCAGGCCAACAGATCGTGAAGATCATCCACGATGAACTGGTGGAGGTGATGGGCGGCACAGCGAAGGAACCCCGCCTCGACGGACATCCGCCGGTGGGGATCATGATGTGCGGTCTGCAAGGGTCTGGCAAAACGACCTTCGCAGGAAAACTTGCATTATTCTTGCGTTCTAAGCGCAAAAAGAAGCCCCTGCTGGTCGCCGCTGATGTGTATCGTCCCGCCGCCATTAAACAATTGCAGGTACTAGGGAAATCCATCCAGGTCCCGGTCTTTGAAGAAGGCCAAGGCAACCCCGTGGAAATTATCAAGCATGGCTATGAATTTGCCAAAGCCAATGGCCACGACATTGTGATCTACGATACCGCTGGTCGTTTGCAGGTGGACGAAAAACTCATGCTGGAGTTGGAAAAGGCTCGTGATGCGGTAAAGCCCGACGAAATCCTCTTTGTCGCAGACGCCATGATCGGACAGGAGGCAGTGAACGTCGCCGAAGCGTTTTACCAGCGGCTCAATTTTACAGGCGTATGTCTCTCCAAAATGGATGGCGACACCCGTGGCGGGGCGGCCCTCTCCATCCGCAAAATCACTGGGAAACCCGTGGTGTTCATTGGCACCGGAGAAAAACTCCATGAGCTTGACGTTTTCCATCCCGACCGCATGGCAAGTCGCATCCTGGGCATGGGTGACGTTGTTTCCCTCGTGGAAAAGGCACAGCAGGTTATCGACGAAAAAGACGCCAAAAATCTCACTAAGCGCATCCTCAACAATCAGTTCGACCTGGAGGATTTTCTCTCCCAGCTTCGCACAATAAAAAAGATGGGAGCGCTCAAAGACATTCTTGGCCTCATCCCAGGCCTCAACAAGCTCCCTATTGGTGATATCAACGAGAAGGACATGGTGCACGTGGAGGCGGTGCTCAGCTCAATGACCCCGCGTGAGCGCAAGAGCCCAAAAGTGATCGACGCCTCCCGTCGAAAACGCATTGCCACCGGTTCCGGTACCAGCGTACAGAAAGTCAACCAAGTCTTATCCCAATACGAACAAATGAAGGATATGATGAAGCGCATGACCGGAATGATGAATAAAGGGGCCCCGCAGACAGGTGCTTCGGGCGGTCAAGGCGCCAAATTCCATCCAAAAAAAGACAAGAAAAAGAAGCGATAAATCGCTTCTATCCTCATAAAGGAAGGGGACCTCTAAAAATTAATTTTGAGGCCATTTCAAGCGAGATGGATGCCATCCGACTAAACGACCTGCTGAGCAACCACTTGCGGCTGTGCCGCTTAGTGGGGTGCTGTCCTCTATGAGGAAGGCCTACTTGGAGTAGGTTGAGGACGGATTTGTCTGTTTTGATGATATCTCCGTCCTGATAGGCTTTAGCCGTTACTGGCACATATCCTCAGCTGAGGAAAGCTTTGCTTGGTTACGGAGACAAACTCCACTGAGTACGCAGGGGTGCGGAATCGTAGCCGGAATGAGCCAAACAGGAATTTTTAGAGGTGCCCTAAGGTCAGGGGAGTCACTCCCCTAGACATTCCGCCTCGGAATCTCCGATGTTAATCCAATAGATGTTCAAATTATTAACAGTCCCGGCGTCCGAGGCTTCCCCCGTATAATGAAATTTTATGCTTTCCAGCACACCCAGATAATCGCTAACGGTGACCGATGTGCCCCAACCACTCTGCTGGGTCGCCGAAGAAAAAGTCTTGACAATGGTCGTTTGAGAGGTCGCCTTCTTCATCTCCCAACCTGGTAAATTGTAACTCATCGCCTCTTCATTTGTAGATGAGAAGCCCAAATTCAAGCGCCAAGCCTGCGTGGAGGTATAGGAGAAGCAGAGATATTTGCCGCTGACATCCGTCTCTGCCATGGGATCCAGCAAATTAACCCCGGCGAGCACATAGGGATAGTCGATGGAATCACCAAGGGTCATAGTCAAACAAAGCGATTCCCCATTACACTCATCGGCAATATATGTACCGATCCAGTCATAGTCGGCATTTTCTTGGTCTTCCAGATAAGGTAAAATGGTCGAGTTGCCACCATCCCCACTATCCGTGGTGGTCCACCAATACCCATCATAGTCCGTTCCTTGCAACTGCCCAATCGCGTCCGTCGCAATCCACATGGCGGAATCGTTTATCGCCGAATTCGAAGAGATCGAAACAGAGCTAGAGGATTCTTCTGTGCTATCCACTGTCGTGGAGGAGGAGGACCCCACGACAGAAGACGAGCTTTCCTCAGTAGATGCGTCGAGGCAGGCTGCCTGAGTATTGGCCACATTCACCCAATAGATGTTTAAACGGTTAACAGAGCCCGCATCGCTAGAAGAACCAGCATAATGGAATTTCACGCTTTCCACTACACCCAAATAATCGCTGACGGTAACCGACGAGCCCCAACCGCTCTGCTGAGTGGCCGTAGAAAAAGCCTTGACAATGGTCGTCTGAGAGGTCGCTTTCTTCATTTCCCAACCAGGAGTGTTGTACCCCATATCATCCGATTCATCTGCGGAGGGAAAACCCAAATTCAGGCGCCACGCCTGTGTGGCTGTATAGGAAAGGCAGAGATACTTATCGCTGACATCGGTCTCCGCCTTGGGATTCAGAAAATTAAAGGCAATATCCGCGTAGGGATAATCAATGGCATCCCCCAAAGTCATGATTGCACAGAGAGACTGACTGTCACAACTATCCGCGATGTATTCACCAACCCAATCATACGTCACCGTATCTGTATTCTCCATATAGGGAAGTACCGTAGAATTGCCACCGTCTCCATCATCAATAAAGGAATACCACCAGCCATCGTATTCGCCACCGGATAACTGCCCAACAGAATTTTTTGCTTCCCAGATTGCACCTGCATTGGTTGTAATGATGGTTGCAGAGCTGGAAGAGGAAATGGAACTGGAGGACGTTGTGGCCGAGGTATTTTCTTCCATCGAGGCATCAAGACAAGTTTCTGGACTATTCGCCACATTTAGCCAGTATAAACTCAAATTATTGACGGAACCCGCATCGGTGGAGTCGCCTTTGTAAAAGAACATGACCTCCTGCACCTTGTCCACATAATCCAGGGGATCCACGGTAGAACCCCAACCGATTTCTTGAGTTGCCGTAGAGAAGGCTGCCACCCAAGTCGTTACGCTAGATGCCGTTGTCACCGCCCACCCAGGAAGGTTATTCTGCATGTCGGAGGTTTCCAAACTATCGGCATAGCCAATAGCCAGACGGAAGGGTTGGGTCGCCGTATAGGCGAAGCAAAGATATTTGTCCGTCATGTTCACATCTGCCACCGGCGACAGGAAGGTAGCCCCCAAAGACACCCAAGGATAGGAAATGGCATCCCCCAGGGTCATAGTGATACAGAGATTTTCCCCATCGCAATTGTTGAGGATCTGTTGACCGATATAGTCCGTCGAGGCGAGGGCCGCCGGATCAACAGTTGAATTCCCACCATCCACGGAATCCGTGTTGGTCCACCACCAGCCATTGTAATCATCACCCGAGAATTGACCCACCTCATCTGCGGCTTCCCAGATGGCTCCTGGATTGGAGATCACCAGAGAGGAAGCTGAGGAGGAATAGAGTGAACCCACCAAACTGGAGGAGGTTCCTGCAGAGGCATTCAGCGAAGAGGAGGTCGTGGAAACCAAAGAAGAGGAAGAAATATCCTTAGGAAGACTCCTCACCACAACGCGAATGTGAGCGACCGGAGAAGTCAAACTTTCTACGGTCACGCCTTTCACAAGAACAGTAAAGGAACAGGTGTCATCCTCACAATCACCATCATCCGCCAAATCCGCAACCGTCTCCGCATCGAGCACAAAACGTCCTACGCGTGTGCTATCCCAACGATCACCGCCATCCAAACTCCATAGGTACAAGTAAGGCTGATAATCCTCTTGAGCCCATTGGGCGCTCACCGCAAGGACCACACTATCCGCCGTGTCGGAGGCCATGACGGTCGAAGGCAAAATTACCAAAGGGTCGTCCCCCAAGCCTTGAGAAGCGACAATCGCCGGGACATCCGCCGTATCTCCTTCCCCCACATTGACGCCAACGGTGGCTACCGTGTCGCTCCCTCTGAGCACAGAAAGAATCACCGTTCCCTCGCTGGGCACCGTAGACAATTCGTAATTTCCAGAGACATCGGTAGACGTGCTCAAGGCGCCTCCCATGGCACTCACCGTCGCACCAGCGACGGCACTCCCACTAGAATCCTCCACCGTCCCTTGAATCGCCCCACCCATCCGTTCAATCTTCACCACGACACCGCGCAAGGTATCTTCTGCCTGTACAATCGTATCCAGAGAGCCATATCCAGTCCCCTCAATCACAGCAAAAAGTCTCAAATTTCCTGGTTCAATTTTGGCCAACATAAAGGAACCGCCAGCAGCCAAAGCCGAAGCGGTCTGCTCTTGCACGGTTACACCAGCGATTTCAGATTGATAAGGAGTC
>DATIQS010000409.1:0-3004 GCA_035470605.1 Fibrobacteraceae bacterium | reverse complement strand
GGTCAAGGAATCCTGAGCCAGTTTGAATCTGCCCCCTTCCTGGAGAATCCAAATCGAGCGTTAGGCTGATTGCTGTTTCCGATGTCTTTCTGTTCAGGGTCTTTTTTCGCATGAGGAATCCTGCCCTAATTGTAGCATTAGGTTTTGGACGAACTGGTGAATTCTTCTACCTTACGAGCAGCTAATTCTTCGAGTTCTTTGTGGAAGGTGGGGCGATAACGATTCCGGATGAGTTCACAGAATTGGGCGACCCGGTTTTCAAAATCTTTGAGATACAGGACGAGAAATGCCATAGCGAACGTGACCACCAGAAAACCGCCCAGCAAAAAAATTAAGGGCCACATTATTTACGGCTCCAATATTTTCCCGTTAAATATGGTGAAATTATCCGATGCGCTTTTTTGTCTGTCCCCATTAATGGTGACCCGCACCTTTTCCGGTGCACCGAGGGAAACATACATGGTATCGGCATGGTTGTAGTAGCGAGGCTTGTCTTCTGCACGGATATAGCGGCTCCACGTAGGGCCACCGACTTTTTTGACTCGAATCCATGTGCTATCCTGGAGACATTCTAATTTGAGACGGCTTTCCACGAGAATAATTGTATCCCGTAAAGCAGTGCCAGAGGATACAGAAGTGTCGTGAGCAGTCGTGTCCACGGTTGAATCTGTTGCGGAATCTGCGGAGGAATCCATTGCGGCAGAATCGGGTGTCATCCCTGTTGTATCAGCGTTGCTGTCCAAAGCCGCAAGAGATTCTGATTTGGTGATGGAATCCAGGGAATCCACTAGGGCGTCCAGATGCTCCCCGTTGGTTGCTTTGTGGAGATTCAGCAAGGCGACAAGAAGCAAAAGTAATCCAATCACGAGGATCAGCATGAGTTTACTGTTTTTCCGTTCGGGGCTTTGGTGGATGGCGGTGTCCAGTCCCAAATCGGTGACAATATTGATGCCGTAGGTCCTTCCGACTTCTCCCGCATACCAGTCAAGAACTTTAGCGCGGTCTAGCTCCAGACGGGTGCAAATCGTATTTAGATAACCACGGACATAGGCTTGTACGGGCAATTTGTCGTAGCGCCCTTGTTCCAAATGGTCAAGCATTTCCGGGGTGATCCGGATTTCACGGGCGAGTTCGGCCTGATCAATGCCCGCAGCCATACGTGCGCGTTTGAGATAGGCTCCAAGCTTCTCTTCGGCGTTCTTTTCCAGCGGGATCTTATCCGTCATGGTCTTTTCTCCAGTAAACACTCAAGGCCTCCAGCGTCTGGGCGACGGGTAGGCCCACCACATTATAAAAACAGCCATTAATGGACTTGACAAACCGGGCTCCCTGACCTTGTATGCCATAGGCGCCAGCCTTGTCGAAAGGCTCATTTCCTGCAATATAATCATCCATTTCCGATTTCGGAAAGGTTCGGAACAGGACTTTCGTCTGCTCAATGCCTGAATGCAGGCGAATTCCCTGTTTAAAAAGAGCGAAACCAGTCTGGACATCGTGCCATTTGCCACGGAGGGACCAAAGCATTCGTCGAGCGTCATCTGCGTCGGTTGGCTTTCCCAGGGGGATATCGTTCAGATACACCAGCGTATCATAGCCCAAAACGAGAGCCCCTGGGTTCTTTCGGGATACGGCTTCGGCTTTGCATTCCGCGAGAAGCCGCGGGATTTCTCGGATTGGTCCTAAAATTTTGGATTCGTCTATATCTGAAATTCCGATGGAAAACTCGATACCCAATTGGTGGAGAATGGACTGGCGGCGAGGAGAAGCACTGGCCAGGACGAGCGGACAAAGAAAATTTTGCATCAGTCTTCTGGATTGATTTCGGAGTGGTCTCCCAGATGCAGGCTACCATTGAAATGGCGAACCATCACCGATTCGCCAAGAATGGAGTACTCGAGAGAACAGCCGTCCAGGACGCCATTGGCGGCCACCACGCAATCTCTCAGCAGAC
Source organism: Fibrobacteraceae bacterium (assembly GCA_035470605.1). Lineage (GTDB taxonomy): Bacteria > Fibrobacterota > Fibrobacteria > Fibrobacterales > Fibrobacteraceae > CAIRAY01. The sequence continues at coordinate 1,053 of DATIQS010000409.1, read as the reverse complement.
TATTTTGGACGCGACAATGCTCATGAAGGGATACATTAGGGCCAATAATGGAATTTTGGATTTGAGCACTTTCCGCGATGTAGCAAGGCTCGATGATGGTGCAGCCTGGGAATTCACCGGGATGTTTGGATTTTGTTCGCGACAGCAGTAAACGATTAGTTTCCAGCAGAGCGTCATGCTTTCCACAGTCGAGCCAGCCCTGGATTTCTCCGGTGTGAAACTCCTCGCCAGCATCAATCATCAGTTGAAGGGCGTCAGTCAATTGGTATTCCCCACGAGTACGCATGTCCTGAGAAACGAGAGATTCTAGGGCGCGTTTCAGTGCCGCAACACTCTGGATGAAATAAATGCCTACCAACGCCTGGTTAGATACAAAATCCTTTGGCTTTTCCACGAGTTTTGAAATTTTCCCATCAGGCCCGGTCACGGCAACACCAAATCGGGAGGGATCCTGAACAACACGAGTGCAAAGCACATTGGTAGAAGAATTGGATAGCTGCAGCAGATCGGCATCGAAAAGTGTATCTCCAAGAATGATCAGAACGGGCTCATTATCTGGTAATGAGGGTGTACAAAGATGCAGAGCCTCGCCTAAGCCTTGTGGATTGGCCTGCAAGACGAAACGGGAATTCAGATGCCCATAGGATTTACGGATATAATCCTCTACCTTGACGGACTGATATCCAGTAACAAAAATGTACTCACTGACAGATAAAGGAGCCAAGGCATCAAGAATATGACCAATAATGGTATTTCCGGCAACAGGCAGGAGACATTTGGGGAGGTGAAGGGTCAATGGACGCAAACGTGTGCCGACCCCGGCAACTGGCAATATGATTTTCATAGAGATAAGCTAACAATTTCCATGTCGTTCCGAAAAAAATTATCCTAACAACCGCCGTTGTATACGAGTATATGCGCCAGCATCAGGGCTGGGGTATGGCATATCAGAACGAAAATATTACCTGGAGCAAACAATAACACATTCACCTAGCGAAAGGCATCCCCCTATCGTTCAGCGGCGAACTTCGTGCCACGAGAAGCAACGCAGAG
>DATIQS010000408.1:0-9569 GCA_035470605.1 Fibrobacteraceae bacterium | reverse complement strand
ACGCGGAATCGTATTGGGGGCTCCTCCCGTGGGTCGTCCTCCGCTTGACCCAGTTGAGCGCAAGAATGTGGCCAGAGAGGTTCGCCAGAACGAGCTGGACCGCATCGAGGTCGAGGGCAAATTCGGCGTGGCGAAGCGCCGCTTCAGCCTAGACCGGGTTATGACGCGCCTGTGTGAGTGCTCGGAATGCGTCATCAGCCTTGTGTTCATGGCGATAAACCTGGAGAAGCTCGTGCGGCTTCTTTTTGTGCCCATCGTTTTTTTCATCCAGAGGCTGATTTTGGGTGCAATCTTGCATGTCGATGAGGATTATTCAGCATCCAAGCTCTGGCTGGCCATGGCCTGAAACCGCGAAAACAATTTTCCAGCAAGCCCTAATTATAAAAAAGACATTCCACCGGGATCGTCTCTAGCACCAAGGTCATTCTATTGGGCTCCCTGATCGCCGCGTCCGCATGGTGCGCCGGAATCTTCAAATCCTACCGGCATCAGGCGACGGTGAACCGGTTCAAGGCCAACGCGTTTAAACCGGAAGCCCGCAGTTGTACACAAAGTGTATATGTGCCAGTAACAGCTAAAGTTGAACTGGCATATCAGGAGGGATAGAGTTTGCCAAGATCATGGAATTTCAGGACTTGCGAACGATTGGAGGCACACTTGCAAGGTGTGTGACGGAATGAGGAGCAAGTTTTATGGAATCGAATGTGGGTTGGTGTTGCGCAAAATTGGGACAAGAATTGAAACAACCAAGATCATTCCCGTGTGCGTACACGGCGGTAGGCGTTTTCGGCTTTGATTGAATCGCCCATATTGGAATAGGCGTTGCCCACGTTTTCTGCGCCCATGCGCCCCTGGGAGCTACCGAGTTTCCACGCTTGGATGTAGTGATCCAACGCCTCATCATAGCGTTGCTGATCAAAAAAAATCGCCCCCAAATCCACCTGCAAATCGCGATTATCCACAACATTTTCCCGCAGGCCTTGCTCTAGTGTGAAAATCGACATCCAGGGGGAACCTTGGGTCCGATATAACTCCGCCAGATGGCGTCGAGCAAGCAGGTTTCCTGGATTGAGCATCAAGCCATCCTCCAAGGCGCAAATCGCCTGAGGCACAGAGTCTAACTGCAACTGCAGATACGCGAGATAGAAAAACGCATCCGCACCCGCAGTGGGAGTTAACTGAATCGCCTCGCGCAACACGCGAATTGCCTCTGGGTAGTCTTGCAATTTTTCCTGAATGTCAGCCAGAGCATACCAGCAATCCACACGATCGGGGTTTATTTTCAGCACGATTTCGTATTCACGTTGCGCATCCGTAAGATCGTGTCCCTGATGATAAAGATCAGCCATAGCAGAGTGAATATGTTCGTTATTCTCTCCCAATTCCTGAGCGCGGCGGTAAGCAGCCAAAGCCATGCCAATGTCGCCATGATAATAGTAGACATCCCCAAGCAGAACCCAGGGGCGCACAAAGCCCGGCGCGAGTTCCGTGGCCCGATGATATGCGACCACAGCGATGTTGTATTTGCCCAATTGCACCAAAGTATTGCCTAGGTTAAACCAGGCAAAGGGTTCATATTGACCTTCGCGAATGGCGGCGCGGAAATATTTCACCGCGTCCAAATACTGCCCTTTATCATAAAGCTGGTTTCCATAGGCAAAATAATTTTGCCCGGCGCTGACCAAGCTACTCAGGCATACGCAAAGGATCAGGCATGTGCAAATTACTCTACTCATTACGCATCATTCTTAATTCAACCACTAGTACCCCAGATCAAACACAAATTCTTTGGTCGCCTTCTGCGCCACAGGAACCCCTCGCAACTGGGCTGGTTCAAACCGAAATTGGCGGACGGCTTTTTCGGCTTCGATTTCAAATCCATACCCTGCAGGTTCCACAGAAAGGAGCTTCAATTCTGAAATTTGTCCATGAGCATCAATGACCAAGAAAAATTTCACATAACCTTTGACCCCATCCTTACGCGCTCGCACTGGATAGTCGGGTTGTGCATCCTTGAGAACCCGGGCTTCCTGATCCACTTCGCTTGGATCGAACACCGCCACCCCAAGGCCACCACCGCCACCGATGCCGAAGCCAGAACCGGCACCCTTGCCACCCCCAGCGACGCCGACGCCTCCATCGCCATCGCTTCCCGTAGCGAGAGACAAATCCATATGGAATCCCTGAGATTGAGGTCCGACGGCGCGGGTGGGTTTAAACGCCTTGGCCTCCCGAGCGATTTGCCGAATCTCCTTGTGAACAGGGGGATGAATTTCGTGTTTAGGGGGTTCCATCTCCGGGGAACTAATCGTACGCGCATTCTGGAATTCTGGAGGGGGTTTGTGGACAGCCAAAGCGCTCAAAATAGGAACCGCAAAGAAAATGGCAGCACTGATGACGGCCGAGAGCGCAAGCATCAGAAGCCATCGTAAAACCCGAATCATTCCTTATCCTTATCCGCCGAAAGGGAAACCTTGGTCACCTTGGCTGCGTTGCATTCATCCAGCACATCAACGATGCGACCCGACGGCGCATCACGGTCAGCGACAATGATCACAGGCCTGTCTGGACTTTCTGCGATAAGCTGACGCAAAATCGTGCGTAAGCTAGGCATGTTCACCTGGGTCTGGTTCACATGTACCGCGCCCTCTCGGGTGATGCCGATCAAGATGCTTTCCCGGGAAAGATCGCGGGCGGTGCTCGCGTGGGGTTTTGTGACGTCCACTCCGGTCTCCCGATTAAAGGTAGACGTGGTGACAAAGAAGATCAGAAGCACCAGCATCACATCGATGAGGTTCACCACATTAATTTCAATGGGACGATTATCTCGTTTGCGTTTAACAAGGGAGCTCATGAGCGATTTCCTGAAGAAGGAATGGATTCGACCCAAGCAACAAAACGAAGAGCCTCTGCCTGGGCCTGTACCTCCAATCGTTCCGCGCGGCGCAGCACCCAGTTATAACAAATGGCAATGGGGATCGCGACCAACAGGCCGGATTGCGTAGCCACGAGGGCTTCGGAGATACCACTAGCAAACAAAGTTGGATTTCCAAAGCCAAACCGCATGATCACCCCAAATGTATGGACAATCCCGGATACGGTACCCAACAAACCAAGCAATGGAGCCAAAGCCGCCAAACGGTTGATCGTTCGCATGCCTCGGCGCAGGCGATATGTCGTATCCGTCGCCAGAAGTTCGACTTCACGCTGCATGGCGTTGCTTCCGTTTGAACGAACCTTCAAAGCGGCTTTTGACATTTGTACGAAAATTCCGTGGGCTTTGCTTAACCATTTTTCTGCAGCCGGAAGGCCCCCTTGCTGCAACGCATTCCAAAACGTTTTTGTCCTCATCGTCGCCCGCCATAAAATCCAGGCACGATCCAGCAAGAGCAACCAGGCCCACCACCCTGCGAGGAATATGGGGCCCATGATCCATCCGCCCTTGAGCACAATTTCCCAAGCTGCTTCCCACATGGGAGTTATCCCTTGAGCCAAAGGGTGTTCATCAATTTCAACGCGGTGGTTTCCAAACGTCCAACCAGGTTGTCAATGCTGGAAGAAATCCAAGAATGAAGCAACTGGGTGGGAATGGCAACCAGCAAACCCGCTTCCGTGGCCACCAGCGCAATTGCAATTCCCCCGGCCAGCAATTTGGGGTCGTTCGTTCCATAAAGGGTAATGACCCCAAAGAGTTCGATCATGCCCATCACCGTGCCTAACAATCCCAAAAGAGGGGCAGTGGTTCCAAACACGCCAATCGTGCCCAGACGGCGTTCTAGACTCAGAAGTTCATGAGCAAAAACATCCTCGACGGCTTTTTCCGCAGCACCTCGTCCATTTTCAGCCTGCCGGAAAATGGCCTGAACAACTCGTCCCATGGAGCCTGATAGTTTCTCCGCTTCAGCACGAGCCTCAGAAACCTTCGCTTCCTGGGCCAACCGGAAAACGCAGCGCAAACGTTTACGGGAATAACGCCCCTTCCAAGCCAAAGTCAACAAACGTTCCACCACCATCAACAAGGCCAGGAGCCCCACAGCGGAAATCGGGTACATAATCAGACCGCCATCGTGGAACCATTTGCGTAACGAATCGATCCAGGAAAGCTCTTTCGCCTGAGCCATTTGGCCTGAAAGCGAAGTCGAAAGCAGCACATCCACCGGGAGAAGAATCATCCCGGAATCCTTGCTTTCAAAAAAAGCTTTCCCGATCACGTCGCGAATCGGTTGGCCTAAATTGTCCTGCCAGCCAAATACACGACCGCGCTCCCCTGCCGCAGCAAGCATAAGAGCGGATGTTCCCGTTTTCTCCTCGCGTTGCACCGCTCCGATCGTCCCTAACCGAACACGATCTCCACGGACAGACTGATCCCCATGAAATACCAGATCACCATGGGACCATTCAACCTCACGGGTAAACTTCAGTTCCGTCACCGCCACCTGCAAAAGATCCGCTGCAACTCGGGCTGGATCATCGCGATGAAGATCAACCCCTTTCTTCAATTGGTTCACCCGCTGCAACCGTTCAGGAATCGAAAAGGGGATTCCTTGATTCATAAAACGACTTACGGCATCTACCCGATCCTGTTGGGCGGACAAAGCAATAAATTCGTTCCGCACGCGTTCTGCCTCCGCCTGAGCTCCAAGCAGATCTTCGCGGGAAGCCCGAACCTCCTCAAAGAGACGAGAACGCTCCGCAGCCAAGGCATCCAATTTTTCCTTCGCGTCGCGCAGAGTATTGGATAAATCTTCCCGTTCATCGTTTTGTTTTTTTTTGTCCTGCCAGCGGTCTGCAATGGCCTGATCACGAGCCTTGCGAGCATCTTCCAAATCTGCCTTTGCAGAGTTGATTTCTGCCTGCTGTTTAACCAAATCCACCTGGGCAAAAGAAAATGTGGACAAGGTAAGGGGTATTGTAATCCAAAACGGAAACTTCATTGGGCACCTCCCTTTTCCTGTCCTGGGAAGGGAAGGAAGACCAACATCGGTGGAGCCTTCCCCTCGGCGACCCTCAATGTTTCGCGCAGGGAATTGGCCAAAAGCGGATCCGTAGCGGCTTGCCAGTCATACCCAGCGAGCAACTTGTGCAACCAGAAAACCTCCTGGCCATCCTGACTCACAAAAATAGCCGCCACGCCACCATAGCGAACAAATTTCCCAGAAAGATTTCGTCCCTGCCAAGCAAGGTACCCTGACCAGGTCTCGGTCGTGTAACCCATCTGAATACGATCCTGAAGGACGTCAAAACTGCGCCCCAGAGCTTCATCTGGAGAGATTAAACCTTTCCGCAACTGTGAGGCGGTTTCACGCAAAGACTGTGCCATTTCCTCGCGTTTGAAGGGAATATCGGACTCCACCACAGGAGCAAGTTTCTCAATGCTATACGCCAAAGATTCCTGATATTTTGCCCGACGGGACTCCGCCCAATGTGAAGTTTCTGTGGCTTGCTTTCGGGCTTCATCCAAACGCCCCAGTTCCTGATGTAGCGAATCGATCTGAGATTGAAGCGTTTTACTCTGACTGGCATAGGAATCCAACTTTCTCCTGGCGTTCTCCAAAAAATCCTGATGCCGCTGTTTTTCCGACTGTCGGAGTTCGTTTTCATGAGCGGTTTCGCTCTCAACCGCTTTAATCTGCCGCCTGATTTCCGGCAAGGACTCCTGCGCCCATACACTGGTTATCACAACAAAACACAAAATCCACAAATATGGCATAGGACTCCTATTCATTGTTGGCGAAAAATACAAACCAGAATCAAGGCAAAGTACCCAGATCCGGTCTAAAATTCGGATTCCAAGCCACTCTGAGACGCGAGCAGTAGCAACACCTCACCCAAAGCGCCACAAAACAATCCGTCAAGAATTGGGAAGTACCTGAGCCCCAATCCGAATCGCCTTCCGTTCGACAATCGCGAGGATCAATTTCCTGCGGCCGGATTCCAACAGACGCTGAATTGTTCCTCTTGACACCCCCATCTGGAGCCCCGCGGCCACCTGATCCATTCCTTCAAAATCGCAGAGTCGCAAGGCCTCAAATTCATCCAACGCCAAGGTCTCCTGCCCCAGTGCAGCCATAGGAACGCCGCCTGGTTTATAATACAACCCCGAGGCATCCGTCCGACAATGTCGATGCTTATATCTGGGCATAAATTCTTTTTTTGTTGTGCATATGCACAAAAGATAAAAAATGATTATATTGTGCATATGCACAAATAAAAGGAGGTGCAGAATGCCAAATCGTGACGGAACCGGACCTATGGGAATGGGCGCAGGAATGGGAATGCGCGGGAATCGTTTCCCTCAAGGTCAAATGCAAAATCAAGGAGCAACCCCTAATGGCCAGAGACAAGGCTGTCGTGGCATGGGAGGCATAGGGCGTGGTATGGGACGCGGGATGGGAAAAGGCATGGGACGTGGTCTCGCCTCTGGAAATAATTTTTCCGAGACAAAAACTCCGTGAAGACGGAATCCACTGGAATTCATCCAGCCTGCTATTCCTGTGTCATCAGTCAGGCCTGCTCCGCAGCGAAGCAGGCCGGGCTGAACCGCGAAGAGACTCAAGACATCCTGGACACGGTGGCACGCCAACTACTCATCGCGCGCTTCCAGCCCATGCTGGTCCAACACATCGTCCGTAAAACAGCCGATACCATCCAAGGAATTCTGAGAAAACCGGATTTCGACATCTATGCGGAAATCAAAAAGCGCTCCCATCAGATTGCGTCTTCCTTTGTTCCCGGTTTTCAGGCTGGTATTGAAAATTCGCCGACCCCGTTGGAAACCGCCCTGCGCATCACCGCTGCAGGGAATATCATCGACTTCGGAGCCAAGAATCATGGAAGTTTGGATGTACGAAAGGAACTCAGTCAGGTCGATGATCTTCGTTTCGGTCATTACGATTTTCTCCCATTCCAGGAGAGCCTAGGCCACGCCAAGCACCTACTCTATCTCTGCGACAATGTGGGAGAATTGGACTTCGACAAGCTCCTGATGCAGGAGATCCACAAAGAATTCCCGGAAATCCACATTACAGCCGCCTTGCGGGAAAGTCCCATCATCAATGACGCCACCCTGGAGGATGCCCGAGAAGCGGGAATCGATCAAGTCGCGACCTTGATCTCCAGCGGCAGCGTCTATCCTGGAACCATTCTTCCAGAATGCAACGTGGAATTTCAGGAGCTCTTTCAGCACAGCGATGTGATGATTTCAAAGGGACAAGGAAATTTCGAGACTCTGCTTCCCCATGCGGATGTGCGCATTTTTTTCCTGCTACGGATCAAATGCGACACCATGGCCCAGCTCGCGGGACAGCGCAATGGCGACCTTGTTTTCCTGCAAGGAAATCACTTAGCCCCCCTCAAGCCATCTTGATCAAATGAATACAGGGCACCTCTAAAAATTAGCTTTGAGGCCATTTCGAGCGAGATTGATGCAATCCAAGAAAAAACAGGCAAAACGACCGGCCGAGCAACCACTTGCGGCTGTGCCGCTTAATGGGGTGCTGTCCTCTATGAGGAGGGCCTACTTGGAGGTTGAGGACGGACTTGTCTGTTTTGATGATATCTCCGTCCTGATATGCCAATTAGGCTTTAGCCGTTACTGGCACAGATCCTCAGCTGAGGAAAGCTTTGCTTGGTTACGGAGACAGATACTCCACTGAGTACGCAGGAGAGCGCAATCGTAGCCGGAATGAGCCAAGCGGGAATTTTTAGAGGTGCCCTACATTGTGTCGGACTGAACCCTCTTGGTGAACCCTCCAGAACGGATCCAGATATCAGTTCTTCACAACCTTATTTCTCCAGATTGCGAAAAATCTAGGGAAAAGCATCTTGACTTTTGGTCAATAATTTATTCGTAAAGGAAACCACACGCCATCATCCAGGTCTCACCAAAAGCGGCAAATTTCGCATCCAAAAAAGCAATCCCCGTTTGGAAGGAGCTTAACACCATGTGACAAATTTCACATTAAGGAACGCGATAAAGCACATAAACTCCAGGATAACGCAAAATGTACAAACCAGCAGACCCTGTCCATTGAATACGGTCTCCAGCACGAAGCGTCTTCGTCCACAGAGTGCGCCCAATCAGATCACAGAGTGCAATTTTCGTGTCAATATTCGCTTGTATGCATGTACCATGAACTTCGACAGCAGATCGGGCAACCATCCCTGGCAGTATAGCCGACGCATCTGAACTACCCTCCCCCGTAGAGCTACTCAATCTGATCAATCCAGATCGTCCTCCACCAGAGCTGGATATACTCGTAATATGAGAAACAACACAGCCATCGCTACTCGACACATTAACGCTGGACGCAGAAAGACTACTACTGCTGATTCCGCCCTCGCTGAAACTGGATGCATTAGCAATACTAGAAACGGCACTCGCACGACTACTCGACACACAAACGCTTGATACAGAAAGGCTACTACTGCTAGCTCCACCCTCGCTGAAACTGGATGCATTAGCAATACTAGAAACGGCACTCACACGACTACTCGACACACAAACGCTTGATACAGAAAGGCTACTACTGCTAGTTCCACCCTCGCTAGAACTGGCCGCAAGACTAAGCCAGACTGCAGAACTGCTGGAGGAACTCGTTTCCTCATAATCCATCACATTGAAATAAATCCACAAAGTGTCGGAATAATCGTTTCCGTCGTCCTCTGCCACAAATCCGGCACTATCAAAACCAACGCTATTCGGTTCATAATGCAGGGTCTTTCCGCTCAACAAAGCCGAACCATGGGAAGGGAATTGCGCAATAGCAATGGATTCCACGGTTCCATCCACGTCATCAGAACGAAGCGCCATGTAGTGGCTAGCCCCCAGATAGAGGTTCACTGTATCCATCGCCACAGTAAGCGTAGGCGCATCATTCACTGCTGCAACAGAGATAAAGAGAAAGGCCGCCTCACTGGAAACGGCACCGCTATCGTCTATAGCCAGCCAGCTTAAGGTATCAAAGCCATTATAGTCCGCGTCTGGGACATAGGTCAATATCGTGCCAGAGAAGGAGGCCGTTCCGTGGGATGGTCCTTGCATCAAAGAATCTGCGACCACCTTGCCATCATCGGTTCCTGTCAGGGAGACCGTTGCAGTTTCGTCCTCTGTGGCAGCTAGCATCGCATTCGCAACAACAGGGGGATCATTTACCGGCGTAACGGCGATGGTCACGGTGACACTGTTAGAATAGAACTGACCGTCGTATACAGAGAGAGGAACTTCCAGCGTCCCGTTAAAATCTTTGCCAGGAAGAATCGTGACACCATCTTCATCAATTGTGTAATTCTCTCCAATGCCTGCCACAAGAAAAAGCTCCGACGCAACGTTATCCACATCAGTCACCGTAAAGCTCGAAAACTCCAAGGAGATCGCAGTTTCCTCTGGAGTAGATAAATCTGCGGGGACAGAAACGATTTTTGGAGCATCGTTCACGGCAGAGACAACGATCACAAAGGAGTCAATGACACTTGAATCTACGCCACCATTCTCCGTTCCTCCATCATCACCCAAGCGTACATATATCTTAGCCATGCCATTTGAATCAGTGGCGGGAGTAAACGTCAAC
>DATIQS010000407.1:0-3275 GCA_035470605.1 Fibrobacteraceae bacterium | reverse complement strand
CGGTCACTTCGTTCCGCAACGCATGCCTACCTTGGATATGTCTCCGTAAATGAGCAAGCTCGAACGGAGATATCATCCAACTGACCGGCTGCAACCCACGGTCACTTCGTTCCGCAACACATGCCTACCTTGGATATGTCTCCGTAAACAAGCAAGCTCGAACGGAGACATCATGACAACAAGGCATTCAATCCGACTGATGGCATCGCGGGGTGGCATCAAGCGAACATAGCTACGTTTCGACTTTCGTTCGCCTGGAACAAAGGAGGGTACGTGGGAATGGAGGCCAAAAGCATTGGGACGCAAGATAATCTCTGCCTGTTCGGGCTTTCTCGATTACAGGCAGATGTCCAAGTTCCAGCGTTTGTCGCGTTAGCGACATCGCTGAATCATTTGGACGTATCGTGGGCGAGTCGCCCCGGTCAACTGAATCTAGGTTAAACCGCTACAGACACATAGACCCGATGTGTAAGCTGCTGCCGTGAGGCCACAAACTACCTGTGCTTATGGGCCTTGTTTTGCATGTGAGCATGTACAGGCATCACGACAGGAGCAATGTGCCGATTCATGACCCAGTACTGCCCGATGCTAAACAAATTGGAAACAATCCAATACACGATAAGCCCAGAAGGCATCACGGAGGAGAAGAAAAGCATCATAGCCGGCATCATGTAGACCATCATCTTCTGGTTCGGATCGGTAATGGTTTGTTTGGTCTGGAAAAAGGTAGTCAACATCATCACAAACGGCAGAATGGTTAAACCTTGGGGGAATATGATTGGGATTTTAACCGTTTCAAGAATAACGTCTGGCGCAGAAAGATCATGAATCCATCCCACAAAGGGAGCGTAACGCAATTCCACCGCACGGCCCAGTACGACAAAAAGTCCAATGAAAATAGGCATCTGCAGGAACATAGTCAGGCATCCAAACATGGCGGCGAATGGATTGATCCCGTGACTCTTGTAGTACTCCATCAGCTCCATTTGCATCTTTTGCGGATTGGCGCGATTGCGTAAACGGATTTCGTCCATGGCTGGTTTGTGTCGCTGCATTTCACGAGTGGAACGCAATTGTTTGACCGTCAATGGCATAGTGATGAACTTCATTAACAGGGTCAGTAGGATAATGGCAATCCCGTAATTGGGAATCCAGTGGTAAAAAAGCTTTAACAGTTTCAGGATAAAGCCGCATAATGCCACAAACCACTTATCAGCACCAAGCCACTCCCAGCCAGAGAACATGATCTTTTCATAGGATTGATTCATAGCCTTAATCTTGTCATGTTCCAACGGCAGTACGACAAAATCATAGGCAATGCTGTCTGATTGAGGGTGATCGCTAATGGTTAACGCATAAGTTCCAGGATCTGGAGCCTTAAGCTGGATCGGCTCTGCGCCAATGGCCGCCTCGGAGATTCCTCCCCAGTTGATGATGCCCGCAATGTACTTGCGACGTAACCCAACCCATTCAGCCTTGCCGTCATCACGATTGAACCAGGTTTGCTTTTTCAAAACGTGGCGTTCAACGTTGTACGAATTGTTCAGCACCACCTCACTGAAAAAGTAGCTAGCCCCACCAATCCCCATAAAAGAAGTCGCATGGGGGATAGCTTCGGTCTCACGCATTCCGCCTTTCCACTCCAGAGTATAAAGCTTTGGCTGAAAACCAGACATGCGGTTTACTTGACGGAACGACTCCCCATTGGGAGTAAAACGGTATTCGCGCACAAGAGATTGCCCTTGAGCGTTGGTCCAGGCAAAATCTAAGGTAAATGGATTTTGGACCCGTATCGTGTCAGGAAGAGTCGAATCGACGGCGAATACGATTTGTGAACAATCCAGATTGTCAAGTTTGAGAGACAAAGCTCCGTCTTGAGACTTTTGGATCAATTCAGGGTATTTGCCTTGATGGTTTGCGAGAGCCTTGGCGATGATGGAGCGGACCATGCCGCCTTGGTTGTCCAGGGTTACCCAAAACTTATCCGTTTCCACAACGATGCGCCGTGGCTTCTGAAGTTGCTGTGCGGAAGTTTTCGCTGAATCCTTTTGTACGGAGTTCACTGTCAAAGCGGCCTCCGCTGGAGGGGCGACCAACTCTGGTGTATCCATCGGGTTGGCGCCTTTAATGGCTTTCAGAGAATCTTCCTTAGCCTGTTCTGTCGCTTGAGCCTTTTTGACCTGCTCCTGCATGGCGCGACTTTGCTTTTCTGAATTGTTTGTTGCCCAAAGGAATAGGACAGCAATCAATAATGCGCCCAGGATGGTGTTTTTATTTTTAAACATGATTCACTCCAAAAATTTATTTGTCTTTCCGCGGAGGGACAAAATCAAAACCACCCTTGTGGAACGGATGGCATTTGATAACACGCCTGAACGCGAGCCATGAGCCCCGAACAACCCCGTGAACCTGGATCGCTTCGATGGCATAATTGGAACAAGTTGGCTCAAAACGGCAAACGTTGTGAAAAAAAGGGGCATGCAACAATTGATAAATCCGGATTATATGCACAAGAATCGTTTGTATGAACTTCATGCCAGCCATCCCAGTTTATGGAAAAGCATTTCGGTATCCCGATGCAAAACCTCCGTTTGGAAATTCTGTTGGGAGCCTTGATATTGCAATAAGGACCAGCTCGGTCCCGAGGCCTTGACGAGTTGCGAATAAAAACGATGGCGAAGAATACGCCGCACCCGGTTACGAAATACAGCGTTTCCGCATTTCTTACGAACGACAAAAGCCAGACGATAGACACCATCTGGGCTCGGAATCTGTTTCATCACCAAAGAACCAGAGACAGTCCTTTTCCCCTGGGAGGCGATCTGCCCGAACTGTGCGGAATTGCTCAGTCGATGAGATCGAAGGGAGTTTGGACTCGACATGACAGCTCCCGTCCGGGGATGTCACTTCCGGTAGATATCTTCGCTGACAGTCAGCTTTTTGCGGCCCTTGGCACGACGGCGACGGAGCACATCCTGGCCCCAGCGGTCTTCCATACGAGTGCGGAAGCCATGCTTGTTGGCGCGCTTGCGATTATGGGGTTGGAAGGTTCTCTTCATAATTTTACCTGTCAAATTTCGGTTGAGCCACCAAATTTAGTCAAAAAGAAATGCATCACAAGGCCGGAGGCGCATTGAATTTTTCCATAGTTGCAGCAACGCCTTTTTGTAGAAGACTTACGCATAACTCGGGAATACGATCTAGGGCTTGACGCACAAGAATGTCATCTTCCACAGAAATTTTGGAAAGCACCCAATTGGCTAAGTCCCAACCTT
>DATIQS010000406.1:0-3384 GCA_035470605.1 Fibrobacteraceae bacterium | reverse complement strand
AATTGGGGAACTTCAGGGATGGTCAAGGAACCGCCGCCCAATGAGATGACCCGTCCCTCTTGAGAGGCCAATTCGCGGATGACTTTGAGCTCTATTGCTCGGAATGCGGCTTCGCCCTCCCGAGAAAAAATATCGTCGATACTGCGGCCTTCCCGTTCCTCGATTCGTTTGTCCGTGTCGATAAAAACTCGGTCAAGACGCTCCGCGACCAAGGATCCCACGCGGCTTTTCCCTGTGGCCATGAATCCGGTGAACCACACATTCATTTTTGCATCCAGTTTCATGCCTCCAAGTTAAAAAAACTGGGGATTCTCATGAGGTTCGTAAGGGCTTCTCTAAAAATTTTTGTTTGGCCCATTCCGGCTACGATTGCGCCTCATAGCCTTTTTTTCAAGTTGTACACAATGGAGTTTTCTGTCCGGCTGTGCATTCCATTGGCTGGATGTGCTTTACGGAAGACTATGCTCCGCTCAACCGTGAGCCCCGAGTCGCAAAGTGCAACGTAGAGTTGAACGTGGAAAGTTGCAACACGGCGTGGTTTTCGCATCATGTCGTGCAGCATCCACCACGGCATCTGCGAGGCGAACGTCGTGCCAGGAGTTTGCGCCTTGGAAAGCCTCTGAGTCTCTGTGGTTCAAAAAGCACTCGTGTCTCCTCGATGCAGAAACGTCGTGCTGGACTCTCCGCGCCTCCGTGAGGATTTCGTGGGGCATCAAGCGAACGATCGCGGGCGTTTCGTCCGCCTGGAGCAGAGGGGGCGTGGGCGAGTCGACCCGGTCAACGGCGGGATTTAGTTTACAGTTTGGGTTCCATAGGGGGGATTAGATTGAGGTGGAGGGCCCGTTCCCAAAGATCACGAGCCAAGCGGATGGTCGCTTGGTCCACCATTCGCCCATCCACGGCGATAGCACCGACTCCAGAGACTTCTGCCGCGTGTGCTGCGTTGAGGATTTGAGCCGCTCTTTCGATATCTTCTCGGCTGGGGGTGAATACCTCGTTGATGGGGGCTATCTGGCTTGGGTGGATCGCCCATTTCCCATCGCAACCGATGGCGCAGGTCATGGCCGCAGCCTTGTGCAGGCCCGCCTCGTCCTGAAAATTTCCATAGGGGGCGTCGATAGCGAGTAACCCGTGCGCTTTGGCGGCCATTACCATGGCGGATAGGGGGTAGTGCCAGCGGTGGCCGGGATAGATTTCGTCTTCCCTTTCGCCGTGTCCTGAGATCGACACCAGCCGCGCCCCTACCGAGGCAGTGTAATCAGCGATGCCGAAGACCAGGGATTTTATGCGTGGACTTGCGGCGGCGATTTTTTGTGCGTTGGAAAGCCCTAATGCTGTTTCTATGCTGACTTCGATTCGGATTGGGCGGTGAAACTCTTTTGCCATTTCAATGCCATCCAGCAGTCGTGCGACAAAATGCACATCTCCGGGGGTATTCACCTTGGGCACGACCACAGCATCCACTCGATCTCCCACCGTTTCCAAGACTTCCACTAGGTCGCGATAAGCGAATGGCGTGTCTACACCGTTGATGCGTACCGTCAGGATTTTGGCGCTCCAATCGAGATTACGAATAGATTCCACCACGGATTCCCTGGCCTGCAGTTTGGAATCCACCGGCACAGAATCTTCGAGATCCAGCATCACCACATCCGCCGCACTTTGTAGAGCCTTGGTGTGCATTTTGGAAATGTGACCCGGAACGGAAAGGATGGAGCGGTTGGGTTTCATGTGACGGCACCATGATTTGAAGTGTTGAAACCGTGTGGTTGGTTGAGCGAATCATGCAGACGGGCGATATGGACTCCAGATGCGGTGGGTTCCCATTTAGCCTAGAGAGATCATGGACGCAACAAAGGGGAATCTGATCATTGGTTTCCTTTTGATCAAGATGAATAAGACAAAAATACATGGATTTTGGGTACAATTGGGCTATGGCCAGATTGACCCATTTGTTTTTCCGCAGTTATATCACGCCATTGGTTCCTTCGTTCTTGCTTTTAGTGGGGATGGTGGTTTACGTTTTTGGCATCGTGGTTCCCGGCAGTTTTGGCAATATGGAGGATGAGGAAAAAGAGCGCTGTGTGGACCTGATTTCCGTGATCTATTCGGAAATGGAATCCGTGGAAAATAGTATTCAAGATGGGCGTGCTCCTGAAGAGGGGGCGAAGGCTTTTTTGCTCGATCGTCTTTCCAAAATCAGTTTTGGAGGTGAAAGTAATGAGTACTTCTGGGTGATTGGTCCAGAGGAAAATCTGTTGATGCATCCTATTCATCCAGAGTATGTTACAGCGCATTCAGAGCTCATTCGAGGCATGAACGATAGGCCGCTTTCCGCGTTGCTGCAGGATATGCGCCAGTCGGCCGTGGAGCATCCTGGTGGGACATTTTTCAAATACCGTTGGCAAGATTCTTCGGAAAATCGGAGCGATACACTGGAAAAAATCGCCTTTCTCCGTTATTTTGCTCCCTGGGGTTGGACGATAGGAACTGCCGTTGCTCTTGAGGATATCCGTAGGGAAATGGGGGCGTTTAGAAATCAACTGATCTGGGCGACCATTCTTTTTAGCCTGCTTGTGCTTGGTGTGGCTCTTTTCCTTGCTCGGCGAAATTATCAGTATCTGCTCGTCCAACAACAGACTTTGGCTCATTTAGCCGCTCAAGAGGAGCGTTTCCGTACGCTATTTGAAACGAGTCCTGCGGGTATTACGATTGTGAATTTGGAATCGCGTCAATTTCTGCAGGCCAATCAGGCCGCGCTGGATCAGGTTGGATATACCCTTAATGAGGCTGTGGGGAGAACATCCGCCGAACTGGGGATCTTTGATCCTTTGGCTTTACGGGAACAGATCGCCAGGGCTGGCAAAGATGTGGAGCATCTCCAGAATTTCCCCATTCCCATTCGGCGTCGCGACTCGACGTTTCGGGATGTGCTTCTTTCCACCAACAAAATTTCCATTCCCGGCTCGCCAGATCCGCACTTGATCTCGATTTCTGTGGACGTGACGGATCAGATTCGCCTTGCTCAGGACAAAGAGGCCTTGTCTGCGGAATTAAAGCACTGGACCCAGGAGCTGGAGCATATTAAACGCCAGTATGCGTTATTCAATCAGGTTTATGAGAACAGTACCGATGCGGTGTTCATTACCGATTCGCAAAACCGGTTTATCACAGTCAATCGAGCCTTTACGCAAATTACCGGTTACAGCATGGAGGAGGTGCGGGGGAAGACTCCAGCGATTCTGAAATCAGGAAAGCATTCGCACGAATTTTATCAGCAGATGTGGATGGATTTGACCACGCAGCATCGTTTCTTTGGAGAGATGGTGAATCGTCGCAAGAATGGCGAGGTGTATCCCGTGGAACTGGCTATTGATGCCTTTG
>DATIQS010000405.1:0-7259 GCA_035470605.1 Fibrobacteraceae bacterium | reverse complement strand
GATACCACTGCGGCTCAACTCTTTCACCATTGGATGCGCCAACGATTTCCCGGAGTCGAGCCTTCAACGCATTATGCGCTTTTTGATGAGGTCTATGCGCGCCTTCGTTCTGGAAATGCACGACAGGGCGTCGTGATCCATGAACACCGATTCACCTGGC
Organism: Fibrobacteraceae bacterium; assembly: GCA_035470605.1. Classification (GTDB taxonomy): domain Bacteria; phylum Fibrobacterota; class Fibrobacteria; order Fibrobacterales; family Fibrobacteraceae; genus CAIRAY01. The sequence goes on along the minus strand of DATIQS010000405.1, from coordinate 7,099 downwards.
AGCGGGACGGCCTGCGTATGTACCAGGATTTGGGCGCCTATTGGGAATCTGTAACCCAGATGCCAATCCCTCTAGGGGTCATTGTAATGCGAGAAACCCTCGGGGCGAAACAGATTCTTGCGGTGGACTCTGCTATCCGGAAAAGCTTAGAATGGGCGTGGAATCGAGTAGCCTTCGTTTCTCCATTTGTGTCAAGTCATGCGCAGGCCATGGAATTAGACGTCATGGAAGCCCATATCCGTATGTTTGTAAATGCGTTTAGTCGAGATCCTGGGACTGCTGGGGTGAATGCGCTAAGAGCCCTCTGGAAAGCCCAATAACTGTCAACAAAAATCCAACCTCGTCTTTTTGAACCACAAAAAAAGCCCCGGGGGAACCGGGGCGAAAAAAGAGTTTGAAAGGGATCATTCATCCATAGAGACTTCGTTCCCATCTGCATCGTAGATGAAAATGTCGCCATCGTCATCCTGCCAAACGCTCCCAACCACGTTGCCCGCATTTACCAGGTCGCAGACCTTGCCCGCCTCGTCATTTTCGACGACCTCAAGATCCGCTTCACATTTATAGGTGCCGTCCTGGAACCAATAGGTCTCGCTACCATCGGAGATTGTTGTTTCATCGTCATCCGAATCATAGGCAGCAGAGAAATTCATTTCCATATAAACGTTGAAGGAATAAGGTGTTTTCAGTTCCAAATAAGCATTAGCGGCAGCATCTATATCCATAGTAAAGGAGCTCTCGGTTCCGTCGATGTCTAAAACCATGTTCATATTCATATACATGTCGACAGAATCGGAGGTGAGGGATACGGCAGCAAGAATGGAAGAACCATCCAATAGAGAGAGATAGTCATCTGTGTCTTCACACACTTCCAGAGGATCGCCGTCTGAACCAAGCCACTGGATTTTCACAGAGGCTGAAGCGGTTCCCGATGTGATGGTGGTGTCTTCATTCATAATCTCCGTGCAGGAACCGGAGGCCACCACAGTGATTTTTTTCGCCATGGCGACTTTATTTTTCGCCAAATTGACCTGCTTTTTGAACAAAGATTCTCCGCTGAGCAAATCATCCATGTCCAAATCATCATAGGAGAAATCCAGGGTACCCAGGGAGGCCAGGATTTGCAGATCCGCACTGACTTGGGAATCAGACACCGCAGTGGCGTTGTTGGTGCTCAGGGTCGTTGCCGAAGGAGCGTCTTCAATATCGTTGACCGACGCGCTTAACGGGGAATCTCCAACGTCGGAGCAAGCGACAAGCATCGCAGAGGCTGCGAGTAGAGAGAGGTATTTGTGATTCATTGCGATCCTCATGAGGTTGATAGTTGACTTGCTCTCAAATATATCATTTATGCCTATCCATTGAAAATCACAAAAAGGGAGCTGCGGGCAAAATCCTAGGATATTAATCACGCGTTACGGCGCAAAAGCAATTTTGACTTTTGCGTTCCCTGTTTATACGACAAGTCCTAATCAGGATTCATGCCTTGACGAATTTTGTTTGAAATAGAGAGTTCTGAGCAGCAATCCAAAAGTCAGAATGTCAGAGTTTCTGAAACTCTGAACGACGTTTCAAAATGCCGACGTCGTGGCGGACTCAGCATGGCATTCCGCGAAAAGCATGCCTGCCGCGTTGCTACTTTCCATTTTCCAAGCTAGGCATGCGCCAAGGAACGAAGTGACCAAGTTTCCTGTCGGTCAGTTGTATACCAGGGGCTTTCAATCACAAACAAAGAAACATCCACCGGCGTAGCCCTAGAGTACTAGCCACGCGTCACGTCGCGTAAATAAGCCTGACATTTGCGTCCCTGGTTCAAAAGGCATTGCCAAAACGGAATTCAGCCTTGACGAATGCAAACTCCTGTCGCCTCGCCACGGCGGATTTTGGTACCTAAATTGGGTGGGTGGTTGGGGGACTCTAGAACCCACCATCCGAAGGACATTCTTTGGAACAACGTTTTTTCCGCCCATCTGTTGTGGCCAACATCATCCAATCTCCAAGAAAACGCATCATCGCCAAAAGGCTTTGATGAAACCAGCACGCTGATGTCTCCGTCCAGGCTATGCCTGGTTTCCACAAAGTGGACAGCACCCGGCTAACAGGCATAGCCTGAAGCCGTTGCTCGGCCGGAGACATATCCAAGGTAGGCATGTGTTGCGGAACGAAGTGACCGGGTTTACAGCCGGTCAGTTGGACTCCGGGTGGTTTTCGAATACATACAAAAAGCGGTCAGGATGCAAATCCTGGCCGCTCACGGGGGCCTTCTCTTGAGAAAGGACAAGGAGTGGAAACAACGAGGAGAGAGGCACCCCGGTGTTTTTTACATGACGAGTTCGACCTTGGTTTCCGGTGCATCGCGATCGAGGCGATCCATGAGAACCCCAAGAATCTTTTCGACGATACGCATGGCTCCCTTATATCCCACAACGGGGAAATAGCTGTGTCCGACGCGATCGTAGATGGGGAAGCCCATCCGCACGAAGGGGATGTCGTCATCGCGGGAGATGTATTTGCCATAGGAATTTCCGATGAGCAAATCCACCTTTTCTTTCTTGATCCACTGATGGAGCAGGAACCAGTCAGCACAGGAGCCGTTCTTCACATTGGCGTTCGGCACAATCTTTTTGATTGCCTCGGTAAACGATTGTCCCGGGGTGCCACTGACAATGTGGGTCGGAATCATGTTGATGTCGCTCAGGAACTTGACCAACGGAAGCAGGTTGTCTGGATCACCCGCTAGGGCTACTTTTTTGTGGAAGAGGTACTGGTCCATATCCGCAATCATATCAATCAAGCGTCCACGTTCCATCTTCAGGCTTTCGGGCACTGGTTTCCCCGTGACCCGCGAGAGCTCTGCGACAAAGGCGTCGGTGGCTTCCAAGCCGATGGGAATCTGCAACTGAGTGAAGGGTACCTTGAATTTGGAGTCCAGAGTGGCTGCTGCGGTCGCCGTACAGAATTCACCCAGAGCCAGAGTGTGCATGCTCGAACCCATGGAGGCGATTTCCGGCAGAGTTGTGCCGCCCTTGGGATACATTTCATGCTTTCCCGTCATCGGCGAGTCGAGTACATCCGAGGTGTCCGGCAAAAGAATGCCCTTGACTTGGAATTCCTTGAGGATGGATTTGATTTCCCGCATGTCAGAGGGTTCCATCCAACCAGCCAGTACGTTGACCTGCTCTTTGCGAGATCCGCGGACAGCCAGCTGAGCCACGGTGGAGTTCACCATGTTGGAGTAGCCGGTGATATGCGATCCCACGTAGCTGGGCGTGTTGGTGTAGATGACCTTCTTGCCGGGTGGCACCTTGCCTTCGTCCGCAGCGGCGGTGGTGATTTGCTTCACGTCATCGCCAATGGTTTCAGAAAGGCAGGTGGTGTGCACTGCGATGATATCGGGGTTGTACACCTCGAAGATCGTAGAGATCGCCTGGACCAGGTTAGACTGTCCGCCGAATACCGCAGAGCCTTCCGTGAAAGAGGACGTGGCCGCCATCACGGGTTCCTTGTAGTGACGGGTCAAGGCAGAGCGATGGTAGGCGCAGCATCCTTGCGAACCATGGCTGTGGGGAAGGCAACCATGGATGCCCAGGGCGGCGTACATGGCGCCGATCGGTTGGCAGGTCTTGGCGGGATTGATGGTGACCGAGGTCCGCTCCACCACATCCGCAGTTGTGTGTCTCAGTAGCATAGGTTCTCCTTAGGCGACAAAGCCTGCGCTGAGGGTGGGTTCGGCCTTGTCCCAGGGGGCCTGGATCAAGTGCCAGACATTAGAATTGACCATACGGTCGATTTCGCGATAGAAATTGATCGCGCCACGGAAACCGGCATAGGGTCCACCGTAGTCATAGCTATGCAATTGTTTGAGCGGAACGCCCATCTTTTGCACCGCGTACTTTTCCTTAATGCCCGCGCAGAATACGGAAGGATGGTACATCTCGATCAGTTTTTCCATCTCGCGATGGCTGATATCGTCGATGGACAAGGAGCCCTTGCTCATATCGGACATCATGCCGCGGTAGTCGGACATCAGCTCATCACCACTAGCCTTGAACTCTTCGTTTAATTTGGCGATCTGTTCTTCCGTTTTGCGTGGACGGTAACGGGTTTCGTCGGGTCCCACCTTGAGTTCCTCAATGTTACGCGAGTCGGCGTCAACCTTGAGAGTCGGCAACACACGACGCCCTTCGTAGTCGTCGCGGTGAGCGAACTCGTAGCCAGCCGCCACCACCTCCATGCCCAATTCCCGGAAGAGTTCCTGGTAATGATGGGCACGGGAGCCACCGACGAACAGCATTGCGGTCTTTCCCTGAGTGCGCGGGAAAACCTCTTGGCGAACCTTTTCCACCTCGGCCATCTCCTTGGAGATCACCTCTTCGGTGCGTTGGGTCAGTTCCTTGTCGTCAAAGTACTTGGCCATCTTGCGCAAGGACTTTGCCGTGGCTTCGGAACCGATGAGATTCACCTTCATCCAGGGAATGCCGTACTTCTTTTCCATCATCTCCGCCACGTAGTTGATGGACCGATGGCACATCACCGCGTTTAGGTCCACCGTGTGTGAATTGGCGAACTTGTGGTAGCTGGAGTTTCCAGAGAAGGTGGACACTAGCGTCATGCCGATGTCGTTGAAGGTGCGCGCCAACTCAAATTCGTCACCACCGATGTTGTATTCACCCAGCAGGTTGAACTTGAACTTGCCACCGTAGTCGGTGTCATCCAGACCGATCACATGCTTGAATAGACCGTTATTTGCAATGTGATGGCCTGCGGATTGCGACACACCCTTGTAGCCTTCGCAGGAGAAGCCAAAGATGTTCACCTGGTCTTCCAATTCCTGTTCCATGTCCCGCGCCACCGCGTGCACGTCGTCACCGATGAGGCCCACCGGGCAGGTGGAAAAAATGCCAATCGCCTTTGGCTTAAAAATTTTGAAAACTTCGCGAATGGCTTCCTTGAGCTTTTTTTCACCGCCGAACACGATGTTTTCGTCCTGCAGATCAGTGGAGAACGCGTACGTCATGTAGTTGGGGCCGTCCAGACCAGGGTCGGTCTGATTGCGACGGGTCAACCAAGCGTAGAAACTGCAACCAATTGGGCCATGCACCAGGTTGACGATGTCCCGGGTGGGACCGAGCACTACGCCTTTACAGCCTGCGTAGGTACAGCCTCGCTGGGTGATAATGCCGGGAATGGTGCGCACGTTGGCCTGGATTTCCACGTTGGCCTGTGGATCATTGAGTTGCACGGCTTTGTTGCGCTTGCGGGCGACCTTGGCAGGATAGATCTTAAGCAGATCCTCCTTGAAGACGCCGGTATTTTCGAATGTATTTTCTGACATCTTCTCTCCTTAGTCCAGCACAGCGTCACCATCTTCTCCGGTGCGCACGCGAACAGCTTCCATAAGAGGCAACACGAAGATCTTTCCATCTCCGGGATGCCCGGTTTGATTGGTCTTGATAATAGTGTCCACGACGGTTTTCACCTTGTCGTCAGGAACCACAACCGTAAGCAAACGTTTGGGATAGAGGCGAGGGCCTTTGCTTAGCAGATCAATGGCTTCGGGGGATCCTTCACCAGCTGCAGCCAGAGCCTTGACGTCCACCAAACCCTTTCCTCGCCCGAGCACGCTACCCGTCGCAGTAAAGGAACTGATCCCTGCGGTGGACAGCGCCCGTTTGGTCTTGTTGACCATATTTTGCCGAATGATGGCCATTACGTCCTTCATATCGGGCCTCCTTAGGATTCGCAGACGCCGCTGGAGATGGTGTAGACTTCCTGGACGGCGGAGACAAACATCTTGCCATCACCAAAGGCGCCCTTTTCACCGGTGCGCGCATTTTCCATAATCACGCGTTTGACGAATTCCTTGTCTTTGTCGGGAACCACAAGGATTAGCAGTTCCTTGGGAATTTCGTCATAGGTGACTTCGCCGACTTTCAAACCACGTTGTTTGCCACGGCCGACCACTGGGATCTTGGTGACGGCGGGGAAACCCGCTTCCAACAAGGCGGCGAGAACGGCATCAGACTTTTCAGGACGGACGATTGCCCGGATTAGAATCATTGGATACTCCTTGGTTTTTTTAACACCGATTTCAGGTTAAAGGTTAGAGGTTAAAGAGGATAAAAACCCTTTCTCAAACGATGCCGTGTTCCACCAGCAGTTTTTCCAAATCCTCGATCTTGAGCGGAGTCGGAATCACAAACATTTGGTTCTCGTCGATTTTTTTCGCCAACGTCCGGTACTCGTTCGCCTGCGGATGGGCGGGATCAAATTCGATCACCGTCTTGCGGTTGATCTCGGCGCGTTGCACCATGTTGTCGCGTGGTACAAAATGGATCATCTGGGTGCCCAGCTTTTTGGCGAAAGCCTGGATCATGGCCGCTTCGTTGTCCACTTTGCGGCTGTTGCAGATCAGGCCGCCCAGGCGCACCTTGCCCGCGTCCGCGTATTTCACAATGCCCTTGCAGATATTGTTGGCCGCGTACATGGCCATCATCTCACCGGACACGACGATGTAAATCTCCTGCGCCTTGCCTTCGCGCATAGGCATGGCGAAACCGCCGCATACCACGTCGCCGAGCACATCGTAGAAGGCGTAGTCGTAGTTTTCCTCATAGGCGCCCAGCTGTTCTAGCAGATTGATGGAGGTGATAATGCCGCGTCCAGCGCAGCCCACGCCAGGCTCTGGTCCGCCAGATTCCACGCAGGAAGTGTTCTTGTAGCCCTTTTTGATCACATCGTCGAGCACGACGTCCTCGCCCTCTTCGCGCAAGGTGTCCAAAACGGTTTGTTGGGCCAGGCCACCCAGCAACAAACGGGTTGAATCGGCTTTGGGGTCGCAGCCGACCACCAGCACTTTCTTACCCGCTTCTGCGAGGCCTGCTACTGTGTTTTGCGTTGTCGTGCTCTTGCCGATTCCGCCCTTACCATAAATCGCGATTTTTCGCATACGTTCTCCTTGTGCGATAGGTTTCTGTTTCGATACCGGGCATATATCAAAGACCGTGCCAAAGGCAATCCTGCATCGAGAAACGCTGTTTATCCAACAATTTGGGCGTTTATCCGCGGAGAGGCTCCATTCATCGCCCCCAAATGGCTA
>DATIQS010000404.1:0-11318 GCA_035470605.1 Fibrobacteraceae bacterium | reverse complement strand
CATGCCCGTCCATTCACTGAATATAATGACTTTACGTCCAGGCTCCGCAGCAAGCTGTGGCAACAGTTCGGCCAGGCGCTCCAACTTAGACGAATATCCAGGTTCTTTCTTGTCCACCAGGGTTGTGCTGTCGGCGGACATTCGGCAGAGCAGCATGGCTTTTTGCAGCCGCAAGAGATCCACTTCGGTCAGTACCTTTTTATGGACGATCTGACTGATGGTGCTGGCATAAGAACCGTGCACTTCCAGTTGTTCTGCGGTCGGTGGAATGCTGATGATTTCCGTTGTGCGTGGCGGCAATTGTTTCAGGACCATGGCGCGGGTCCGACGTAATAAAACCGGCTGCATCATGGCGCGGAGCTTATCCAGATTGCGGTAACCGAGTTTTCGGGTGGGGCCATCGCTGATTACATGGCGATGCTTGAACTGGTAGTCTGGCCCCAGGCGGCGATCGTCGATAAACTCCATTACAGAATAGAGTTCTTCCAGACGGTTTTCCAGTGGGGTACCCGAAAGCACTAAAGCAAAACGGCTTCGCAGAACCTTGACTGCCCGGCTAGTCTTGGCCTCCCAATTTTTGATACGTTGGCCCTCATCCAGGATAATCAAATCCCAAGTCTGGTTTTCCAGATGGCGCAAATCGCGTAGCACTTGTTCGTAGTTGCACAGGGTGAAGAAGGCGCCGCTCTGATACGGACTTTCCACCTGCTTGCCGCTGTAACTGCCTACAATATGCACAGAACGTTGACAGAATTTCTGAATCTCGTTTGCCCATTGCCCCTTGACGGAAGCGGGAGTCACCACGAGTACTCTGGAAATATTCTCTTCACGAGCCAGAAGTTCCGCCAGACCTACGCCCTGAATGGTCTTGCCGAGGCCCATATCATCGGCCAAGATCGCGCGCCCCTGGCCTGCTGCAAAGGCAATCCCTTCAAGTTGGTACGGTAATAATTCTACCTGCAGAAGCGTTTTCCGCAGAGGGTGCGCTATCGGATCTTTGCGAATTTCCGCCACGAGATTCGCAAGCTGTTCCTGATGGGCAATCCGATCCAAGTAGGCCTGCGCATCGGGGTACACGAGCACATTCTCTCCAGCGGCAATCAATTTGGACAAGGCACGCAGAAGATCTAGTGGATGCTCCACACCATTCTGGACAAATTTGGCCAAATGACGACGCAATAGGGGAGATGCCCCCAGTGGAAGTCGTACCTGCAACCGCAACGCTTTCCCGTAGGAAAGAAAAACGATGGGGCATATGGTCTGAAAAGGATCCGCCCTTTGCCAACGCGGAAATTTTTGGCGCACCTGAGCGATGGCAAATAAAATATGCTTACAAGTGCCTAATGTGTTTTTACGAAAATCCGGGCAAGAACAGTAGTTTTCTCCAGCCTGCCAGCCACGTAAAGCCACACGATACGTGCGACCAGAATTTGCGTTACTCACCAGGTAATCCGACCAGAGTTTTTTAGGTTGTAGTGCCTCCAGCATCAGGGGTTCCGTGCCAGCGCGTTCTGCACGGAGGTGGTATTCCCATTGTTCCAATTCTGCGTCGGTGATCTCTGCCTTGTGGGGATGCTGGACTTCTGCGACCAGGTTCAATGTGGATTTTTCTTCCAGGATCAGGGATAACAGGGTACCCAAATGTTTGCAGGCAGATGCTCCGCAGGAACAAATAGAACGGATCCGTTCTGGTGCGTGCGGATCTTCCACCAAGGTCACCGTTGCTTCTGGCAAGCGCAGGCGAAGCAGATGCTCGGTTTGCTCGATGTTTTCCCAAGCGATGGATTGGACGCCTCCTTGTTGCAGAAGGGACGCTCCATTACGGCCGAGGATTTTCAGAGCCTGAGTACGGGTTAAATGGGAAAGTTTCTGACGTAGGGACATTGGTAGAATTCCTCTATATATGGGGGGTAATCAGACTAAACCCTGCCAGAGTCATGTTGTCTGCAATCCGGTCATGCGGAATGAGCAAGTATTTCCAAGGCTTCCCGCTCTGTTTGTGGGAATACTCGCTGGCCTGGTCGCACCACTGCTGGGCCGCCTTGGCCTTTTCCAGAACCTCTTTGTCCGTCATCTTGTCCCTGGCTTTAGGCTCCAGCATGTAGATGCAGTGATCTGTTTCCGCCACGAAATCCGGGTGGTATTCCTGTTGTGCCCGACCGTAGTAGATTTGGAACTGACCGTTGGCGGGGCGGAACCAGCGCAGGCTTTCCCGGTCGAGGATCAGGGCCAGACGGCGTTCCGGGTCGGAATCGAATTTGGTCATGGAATAGAGGCAGCGCGCAAAGCCCTGAAACAGGTATTTGCCCATATTGGACTTATCCTTGGGCGCTTCATGGACATCCAGAATATCTCCCTGGGATACGCTGTAGGCGGACTTTTTCAGCGGGGTAAAACCCGCCGTGACCCGTGTCTCGTATTCCGTCGCCTCTTCCCAGGCATGCTCCTGCATTTGCACATGAATCAGGTCCGCAATTTTGGTCTGATAATATACGAGAACCTTGCGGATGTCGTCCTCGGAAGAGAGGTAGGTCCGGCAATAGGCGATGACCTGCCCTGCAAGGTTGTACAGCAAATCGGCATGATCGTCATAGCAGATGTCATCAAAATCCACCAATGCCCGGACGATGTAGTCCTCCAGGCGCGCTTCCTCAGCGGAAGAGCCGGACGCGCTGATGACTTGCCGTTCCCGTGTCCGCAACTCCTGGATCAACAGGTCTTCGGAGGGTGGGGGATAGCGGAAGTGCAACGACAAGGAAAAGGACGCAAAACCCGCTTTGACATGCCCCCGGGGCACCACGACAATCCGTGGGATGGGTATCGTATGTTGTACGACAAGGTCCAGGGTCTTTTGCACAATCGCCGTGACATCGGGTTTGGCCACCAGGGCATCCAGTTCCAGCTGTTGGAGCGCGAGGCGTTCTTCTACCTGTTGTTGCACCGCTTGCAGGACAGCCGGGGAGTGCAGAGCCTCCACTGTGGGGACCAGGTCCGGCCGGGTGCTCAGCGATTGGGCCACATCCAGCGCGACGGCGGCGATTTTGCGCTCCTCTTCGGTCTGATACAGCGGTTGCACGGAATGGAGTGTCAGCGGGATCTTTTCGGAATGCAACGAGTCTGCGGTCAAACTTTCCAAGATGGGATTGGAAACAACGCTCTGAGGTTTCCTCTGCAGGTCGTCCTGGGTCAGCACCAGGGTTTGCATGCGGATTACAGAAGAACCGCTGTTCGCCTCGTCCACGATTTCCTGGAAGCGGTCATGGGCCACAATGCTCAGGCGATCCACCGCCTTGACCCCGGTGCGTTTCCCATAGGGGAGGCGCAGACCGCGGCCGATGGATTGTTCGATTAAGGTGCGGGCATTGGCTGCGCGCAAAGGAACGATCGTGTAGAGATTGGTGACGTCCCAGCCCTCTTTCAGCATATTTACGTGGATCACCACTTCGGTGGGCTCTTCCGGTTTTTCCACCGCCAGCAGGCGCTGGATCATCACGTCCTCTTCCGCGCCGGTCTTGCTCGAATCGACCTGGATTACTTTTCCCTGGTAGCGGCCCTCGAAGAAATCGTCGGACTCCATGAGCTTCAGCAGATCGGCAGCATGGGAGGTGTCCCGGGCGATCACCAGCATAAAGGGCTTGACCTGACGCTCCCCCGTATTGCGGGCGTAAGTTTCCAGCTCTACCTTGGTGGCCTCATGCAGGCGGATGCCGTCTTCCAGTTTGATGCGCTCGATTTCTTCCGCAGTCATGTCTTGCGTAGAAAAGTTTTCCCGTGTGACGACGGCGGGTTCCTTTACAAAACCGTCGGCCATGGCGCGAGCCAGGGGGTAATCCTGGATCACGTTCTGGAAGGGAATCGGGCCTTTGCCCGACTCGACAAAGGGTGTTGCGGTCAGTTCCAGTCCCAGCACGGGCTTGAGCTCGTTGATGGCGCGCACGCCGGCGCTTGCACGGTAGCGGTGCGATTCATCCATGAGGAGCACCAGATCGTCGAGCTTGGCCAGATACTCGAAATAGCTCTCGCCGATGTATTCCGAAAGGCGTTTAATGCGCGGGCTTTTGCCGCCCCGCACCTCGGAATTGATCTTGGAAATATTAAAGATGTTGATGCGCACGGAGCCGAACAGATCGTTGGAACTCTGCGGGCGGTCATAGTCGTCGCCGGTGATGATCTGCGGCGGATTGATGGCAAACTCTGCGATGCCGGCAAAAACGTATTTCGGGGTGTTTGGCGTAAAGTCGGTGATCAGCTTGTTGTAGATCGTCAGGTTTGGGGCCAGCACAAAAAAATTCCGGTGCTCATGGGCCAGGTGCAAATAAGCGATGAAGGCTCCCATGAGGCGCGTTTTGCCCACACCGGTCGCCAGGGCAAAGCAGAGGGAGGGAAAGTCCCGTTCAAAATTTCTGACTCCGGGATACTCGTTCGCAATCGCCTGCAACGCCTCGGCGACATCGGGTTTCCCCTTGAAGTTCAGCATCTCCGTCAGTCGGTCCAGAATCTCCAGGGCTTCCCGTTGCGGGGCGCGCAGGCTGAGGCGGCTGGCGATGCTGTTCCCCTGGCGGTTCATGACTTCCTCGGGATTCTTTTTACTGCGTCTTCAATGCTTTCGCGCATTTCCTCTTCCCCCTGTTTCTCCTGCAATTCCCGGCGGTGAGCGGCGAAGCGTTCATATTCCTCGCAGGCTTTCCGGTCGGCCTGTTCCCGGGAAATTGAGCCAGCATTGGATAAAACATCGCGCTCATTGAACTGTAGAAAGGAGTCCAGGCGCGTTTGCCAGTCCTGGAGAAAGACCTGTTTGCGACGCTGGGCCTGGTCTTCCGCATAATCCAGAAACATGGAAACCATGCGGTTCAATTCGGTGATTTCCTGCTCCTGTAGATAATTCTTGGCAACAGTCACATCGCTTTTCCGAACAGAGGTTTTGCTCCAGGTTGTCAGACCCATATTGGGCAAGCTGGCCTTTGCCCGTTCATAGATGATCTCCGGTGCCGTTTTCCCGGAAACGGCGAAATGCAATTTGTTCTGTATCGTTTGAAAGAACCGGTGGCAGACCTCCTCTTCGGGGTGGTAATCCGCCGCCAGCGCCAGAATATCCCGAACGCGCAGGTACATTCTCTTTTCACTTGCACGAATGTCCCGAATCCGCTCCAGTAACTCGTCAAAATAGTCCGGCCGTCCGGGTCCGGGATTTTTCAGGCGCTCGTCGTCCAGGACAAAGCCCTTGGCCATGAGTTCCTTGAGTTGCTGTGTGGCCCACTGTCGGAACTGGATGCCGCGGATGCTGCGGACGCGGTATCCCACCGCTAAAATGACGTCGAGATTGTAGTATTTCAGGCTTCTTTGAACTTGCCGGTTTCCCTCTGTTCGAACTTGTAAGTATGGCTTACAAGTTGTTTCGGCCTTTTGTTCCCCTTCTGCATAGATTGCTTTAACATGAAGGGTTATATTCTGCGGCGTTGTCTGGAATAGCTCCGCAATGGCCGCCTGAGTCAGCCAGATCGAATTCTCTTCAAAACGGCACTGGACGCGGGTCTGTCCATCCTCGGTCTGATAGAGGATGATTTCACCCTGATTCTGAATCTGATCCATCAGGAAAAAGCCTCCCGCGAGATCTCTGAGGTTCTTTTTTCTGAACCACAAAGGCACAGAGAAAAGAGAGCGGTTTCGTCTCCAGACTCCGTGCTCTCTGGGGTCTCTGTGGTTCTTTCTTCTGAACCACAAAGGCACAAAGGACACAGAGAAAGATAGAGGCCCTTTGCTTTTTTACAATATGATTCTCTTGATCCCATGCCTCAGCTCTTTGACCTTAAAATTGATCAATAGGCCCAATTTCAGATTTGTTGACTTTAAATAGGAAATAACCTGTGCCTTGTGGACCGGATGAAACTCCTCCACAGCCTTCAATTCGACAATCAGGCGGTTCTCAACCAGGAGGTCAAGCCGTCCCTCTCCAACTGGAAAACCTTTGTATACAACCGAGATGGATTTTTGTCGTTCAAACCGGATTCCCTGTAAGTTCAATTCTATACAAAGAGCGTCTTCATAGACGCTTTCCAAAAAACCTGGTCCAAGATGCCGGTGGACCTCAATGGCTGCGCCGATCGTTTTCTGGGACAATAGATTCAGCTCTGCCATTTCTTTCTTTGAACCCCCGAGGCACAGAGAAGAGAGAACGGTTTCGTTGCCGGACTCCGTGCTCTCCGGGATCTCTGTGGTTTTTTCTTTTGAACCACAAAGGCACAGAGGACACAGAGCGATTTCGTTGCCGGACTCCGTGCTCTCCGGGATCTCTGTGGTTTTTTCTTTTGAACCCCCGAGGCACAGAGAAGAGAGAGCGGTTTCGTTGCCGAACTCCGTGCTCTCTGGGGTCTCCGTGGTTTTCCTCTTTAATGCATTCATGGCAGGTCCCTGGCAAAGAGGTCAGGCTGGTCCGGGTTCTTGCCCTTTATTTTGCGGCCGGCGTTGACGGGGGGCGGGGCTTCGGGTTCTGCCACGGGAAGGTTTTCGATCTTGAGGCTGTAGTCGTCATGGCCCCATTCGCACTTGGAAAGCACCGCCTTGGGGATCTTCTTCAGGGTGAGATTCGAGTAATGGTCCGCCTCTCCGCGGAAGGCCGCGCATAGCACCAGCAGACTGCGCTGGGGCCCTACCTCATCGGAAAGCTCCTGCAACTGCTGGGCTCCCAGGTTCTGGGTGGTGGCGTAGAGGAAATCCGTTTCCGAGGATTTGCCCTGCATCCAGTAGATGGAATCGGAGGGCTCGTAGCGGAACCCTTCGAGTTTGCACAGGGCTTCGGCCAGCATGCCGGCATTGTATTCCCTGCTGATGACCCAGTTGTCCCATTTGTCCTGTTGCAACAGGGAGGGCGCCAGGCGATAGTAGCGGAAACCGCCCCCGCCCGTCCAGCCCACGGCTTTGGTGATGCCGCCCGGGTCCTGCCCGTCGATGACCTTCTGCAAGCGGGGAATGCAGTGCGTATGACAATGCTCGCCCAGCTCGATCCCGATCCAGCGCCGCCGCATCTTGTGCGCTACCGCCGCCGTGGTCCCAGAACCGAGAAAGGAGTCGAGAACCAGGTCCCCGGGATTGGTCGCAATGTGGAGGATGCGCTGAATCAGGCGTTCCGGCTTGGGGGTGTCAAAGGCGTCATTACCAAATAAGACAACGGATTCTTTTTTAGCTTCTTGTGTGTGTCCAACTTCACTATATAGCCAAAGAGTTTGTGGCACTCGCCCCTGTTTAACTTCACTTAGAAAGCGCTTAACGGCAGGAACATTATTTCCCTCTTTTCCCCACCAAATGCGGCCATCTTTATCAAGACTTTTTAGCTTTTCGTATGAAACTCTCCAGTATGTGCCTGGAGGAGGACCTTGAATTATTCTACCTGATGGACAAGTTATTGAATATATCCCAAGACTATATGGATTTCTTGCCGATAAATCTCCAGGTTTCCAAGGTCCTCGTTTATCGTTGTCTGGATTACGAAAGGCTGTGTCTTGCTTTTCTGTCCTTGCCATTAGATTAGGACGCCATACTGACGCTTGTTTGGCATAAACAAGAATAAAATCATGATCTTCAGAAAAATGAATTGCGGAATTTTTTGGGGAATAAATCTTTTGCCAAATTATCGACGCGACAAAGTTCCCTCTCCCAAACACCTCGTCGCATAGCACCTTGAGATAGTGGCATTCGTTGTCGTCGATGGAAATCCAGATCGAGCCGTCTTCGGATAGCAGTTTCCGCAACAGTTCCAGCCGGTCGCGCATCAGGCTCAGCCACAGCGAGTGCTCAATGCCGTCGTCGTAATGCTCGAACGCGCTGCCGGTGTTGTAGGGCGGATCGATGTAGATGCACTTCACCTTGCCGGTGTATTCCCCTTCCAGCGCCTTAAGCGCCAGCAGGTTGTCGCCAAAGATCAGCTTGTTGTCGAAAAAGTCCTGGCAACTGGGCTGAACTCCCTTTTTTCCCTCTGAGATCTCTGTGCTCTTTGTGGTTCCTTTTTTTGAACCACTGAGGCACAAAGGACACAGAGCGGTTTCGTCGCCGAGCTCCGTGCTCTCAGAGGTCTCTGTGGTTCTTTTTTCTGAACCACCGAGGCACAGACAGGACTCGTTGCCAGACTCCGTGATCTCTGTGCTCTCTGTGGTTTGTTCTTTTGAACCACCGAGACGGGTAGAGGATACAACTTCATGGCGGAATTTTGCGCAGTACGACTTTTCCGGGTCTTCAATGAGGATGCGTGGTTCCAGCCGGGGCCGGTTTCCCTTGCCGATCCAGGTGAGTTCAAGTTTGGGATGGGTGGACATTTGACTGCTTTGTTATTTTTCTGATATGCTTTCTTTTGGGACGAAAAATCCTCGGCGAAATCTGCCGGCTCATGTTCGCAACAAACGCGGCGAAATTCTCTTCCAGAGTTCCTTCCTTAAAGTTTGGGAAACCACTCTCGTGGAAGCGGGAATTGGAGGAAACCAATTTGAACTTCCGGGATTCGGAATTGCCGACTATCTCTGGGTCAACAACAAAGGTAGCATGGATGCCTTTGAGTTCAAAATGGGAGACTGGAAAAGAGGATTTACCCAAGCCTGTCGATACAGGAACTACGCAAACCGTTCCATTCTGGTCCTTCCTCAGTCCATCGCGAAACGGGCCCTGGTATTCCTGGCGGACTTTCAGGCAACGGGGGTCGGCTTGGTTTCCTTTGACCCGACGACTCAATCCATTGAAAAGCATTACTGGCCAGAAGCCTCGGAACCATTGAATCGCAAAGCTCATGCAAGCGCCTTTTCCATTCTAAAGGGAAAGAGGAAGTTCCGCCAGCTCACAAAAGCCGCGTAAGGCAGTGCGGCAGCCGTCGATCTGGTCTTTGAACTTTGGCAGACTCAAAGCCGGGAGATGGCTCCGATGTATTTCAGCTTGATTCAAAGAATCCCATAAAAATTGCAACCTAGCAGAGACGCCCTGCTGATTTAAAATGCTTTCGGACATAACTTGTAAAGCATGCCAATGCTGAAGAGCTTCGTCACATTCATCGGCCTCGCCGGACTCAAAACGAGAATCGCCGGAATATTCATTCATGATCCAATGATTTCTACCCAAATCAGGAGCAATCGTTGCCAGATCAAGCCTCGACCAAAGAGCCTTGCTCAAATAACGACGATTGGGACGGTGTCCGCCTCCAACCGATGCACGGAAGGGGTCCAAAGAGAAATAACGAAGGGTGTCGAACCATCCGCAGGATATTCCTGTTGCCCCTACAGCAGACAAGAATGGGGAGGAAAACATGGAAAAGCCATTGATGACTTCAAATCCGGCCTGCGCAAAAGCGTAATTCAGATACATCCGCCCTTTAAGAATTTCAGGGATATACCACGGATTAGCGCCCAAATGGCGGGAAGTCTCCACCAGCAGATAGATCCCTTTAACAGGCAAATCAAAACCCGTAACTTCATCCACGAAATCAACTAGGGCGCTCATCTCGCGAAAGCATGACTGCCCCAAGGCCAAGGTCAAAAAGGCATCATTGCCGCTCTCTTTCGCTTCTTCGGCCCCAATTTCGAGAAAATTTTTAGCAATGCTACTCGATTCGGAATGAAGCCCGTCCTGAATCATGATTCCAGGAACAATCGCTTCTGAAAGCTTGAGATTTTCAAGCTGAAAAGATAAGGCCTTGTTTAGCTCATCACGAATGTTGCGCTCTCTTCGAAGGTCTTTGTAAGTTTTGGGAGAGAAATAGTCAGAATAATCGGAGACCAGATAACCTAAACGTGCACCCTCCTCTTGAGCGACCACCGTTGCGTAATACTGTGGGTCAAAAAGAATGCGGGCTTGGGGCGAATTTTTCTCCCATCCATCGATTTTTCCTTTCAAAGCAGAAAGCCTGATATTCTTGGGGCCTATGACAACTCCATCTAATAAGCCGTGTTCCAGGCCCCGGGAGACCTTTTCCCCCTCACCATAACCATGCTGGGCAAGTATCTGCATTCATGCCTCCAAGCTTTGTTTCAGTTCCTGCAATCTTGTCGGTCGTAATGCCGGGCGTTTTCGCAGGCATCGATCCACCAGGTCACAGAAATTAGGTGGAAAATCCGGTCGCAAAGGCGCAAGAGCATCTGCTGTTTTTTTCAACAGGCGATAGACAGTTTCTCCTTCGCTCATGCTTCCATGGTGAATTGGATGCCTTCCTGTCGCAAATTCAAATACTGTTGCCGCCAAACTGAACAGATCACTGCGAAAATCAATTGTTGCCCGGTAATCCCTGTCTAGAGTCTCTGGTGCGCGATATCTGAGGGTTCCAGGGCCAAATGTGGCATGAGTCAAAGAAGAACCTTCCACATCAAAGGCAATGCCCAGATCAAAGAAGACAAAGGGACGGTCTGGCAGGTCTGTTGCCATAATATTTTGTGGCTTGATATCGCGGTGCACAATTTTTTCTTTCCAAAGCCTTTCAATGACATCTACACCGGAGAGGAAGAGCTTTTTGGTTTCTGCAAAATTTGGCTGTGCGGAGTTTGCATTCCGTATCACAACATCCAAAGGATTTCCCGGCAAGAGCTCCTCGGAGTAAACATAGGATGGATGGCCCTCAAAGTCTTCTTCATGACCGGAGATGCTTCCAAGGGAAACCACGCATCCGCCTCCGAAACGCTCCAGCAACTGGAATTCTCGCACTGACCGGGCCCTGAGTTCATTCGCTAGTTGCTCTTGCTCCACTGGATCTAAAATTCGGCGATCAGAAAGAGAAATGACCTTCAACGCCTCCTGCTTGCCTTGGTTCTTGATTAAATAGACCGACTTGAAGCCCCCTTGTCCAATCGGTTTGAGGATTTTATATGGGTTCATAAAATTGTCTCCAATGAGGTTTTCCATTGATGAGGGCATCGGTATTCTTTGCCGATCCAGGTGAGTTCAAGTTTGGGATGGGTGGACATTACACTTCTCTAGCATGTCTGTTAAGTCTTTCACTATTTGAATAATATGTGGATGGCCCATATCAATGTCTTTCAGCAATCGGTTACGAAAGGACTTAAAATCAGCCGCATCTGGAGGAGCAAATGATTCCCCTTCAACCGTCCTTTTGATCGCCTCTTTAGAATCAAATCCATTTTCTGATTTTGATCTCCACTGAGGTTTATTTGGCATTCGAGAGGCCAAAATCATCGTATCTTCTGGATCTTCTCCTGGGAAAAAATGGAAGTAGTCATTTATGAACTTCAAAAAGTTCCGTTTTTCTTGTAGAAGCTGATGATCGCAATTCTCTCCTCCATCCTTCACAAATTGGAACTCCCCTGAAGCGATCCCTGTACAGTCTTGAATGGCTT
>DATIQS010000403.1:0-3787 GCA_035470605.1 Fibrobacteraceae bacterium | reverse complement strand
GATAATTCGGGTTGCTGGTTCGGAAAAAAGGTCTAAAATCGGCACGGGCTCTCCATCGGCCAAGGCTCGCAACCAGATACCTGGCATGACCTCTGGTGAATCAGAAAATTGGCTGTGCCCTGTTTCGAGAACTTGGACCATATCCTCTTGAACCGGACCACCAAAGAAGAAGCGAAAGGGTTTGCGTTCTTTGGATTTAAATCCAGAAAAGACTTCGTCAATGGGGATCCGCGCAGAATGGTTGACGGCAAGGCCATAAGTGTTCTGCTCATTATGTTCGGCGATAAAAATCACCTTGTCCTGAAACCAGGAGCCATCCAACAGCGGCGTGGCGAGCAGAAAATTGCCTGTGACGGGCGTATTCATATTTTCAAATATAGCTTCCAGTCTTTTGAGGGGTGGGGTTGCTGGATCAAAGGGAGAATATTCCCGATGAATTTCATTAGGGCGCGCTAAGGCGTTTTTCCCTTGCGCTCCAAGGATTCCCAGGTATCGAAATCCGGGAAGGTGTCTCCTGGTAGCACTGTCATTTTGAGAGTATCCAGGCCTTGGTTTTCCATTTGAAATTCTTTGTCTGGGTGCAAATGGTGAACTGTATCGTATAAGCTCTCGCTTTGCCTGTGGAAGCTGGTGTCGTCCAACGTGTTATTTTGTGCCGTGTAATGGACTTGAGCCACGTTGATTTTTGCCTTAGGTTTTCCACCGAAATAACGGGCGATTCCTTCAAGCATACGTTGAGTCTGTTCGCTGTATTGGTATTTAATGTTGCAGGCTTTGGCGGATTTTTCATCACCTATGCGGCGGTATTTTGCCGCGAGCTGCTGCCAGGCCTCCAGATTGTATGGATTGTATAGCAAGGCCTTTTCCATCAGGGCTATGGATTTGCGGATATCAGGAGTACGGGTTGCTTTTCGTAAGAGTTGTTCCGAAATGGCTAACTGTTTTAAGGCTTGTTCGTAGTGCTGGCGTTCCTGGTGGCGGATCTGTCGATCTTGAGGCCTTTCTTGTTTTTCAGAAGCCTGAGGGGATGTGGGCGTATTTGCTGGTTCCGTAGCAAAGAAATGCTGTTGTACATAGAAACTCAGTCCCAAGAGAAAAAGAAAACCCAATAGGAGTAAAAGTAATGCGCGATTCTCTCGCCAAAATCCTGGCCGCTGTGTTGTATCCTCTTCTTCCGTCCGCAATTCGATGGGGTGGCGTTCCTCCTGTGGGGTGTCCTCGAATAGGTTGTGAAGATGTTGCGTGGGATGAGTGGGCTGTGTTTGAACTGGGGCTGTTATTGGGGAAGGGGGGGCATCGGCAATAGAGATGATTTCCCCCACGAGTCCCATGCGTCGTAACCCCTGGTGCAATTTTTGTGCATCCAACGCCGTTTTGACTTCTGGCAGATCGAGAGGAGGCTTTTCCAGTCCTTGGATTGCGGTCTCCTTTGATAAGCCGGGTAACTTACAAAGCAATTCCGCCAAATGTGAAATTCGCGCCTTTGCGCTGGGGGCTACCGCCGTAATGCGAACCTTGTAGGACATGAGGTAAAAATAGGCTGCTTTGCCGCTTTTCGGCTCAGTCTTTATCCATGATCCAGAGGCGAGGGTAATTCCAGGTCCACTGTTCGGGATTTTCCAGAATCCAGCGCTCGAATTCTCCAGTGATTTGACGCAGGAGTTCATGAGGAGGGGTTCTGGGGGGATAAAGGTTCTCAAATTTGAGCACGTGAAATCCACCTTTGCGCATGGCCCGGAATGTGATTACTGCCGCACCTTCCTGGCAGGCATCGATGGCCAGGCGGAGCCACAGTTGGTTGGGACGGCCCAAAAAGTCTACCCGATTCCCTTTCCCGTGTCGCGATTGGTCGGCCATCATGGCGACAATGCCTTTTTTACGGATTAGACTATGCAGCAATTTCGGCGCTTCATCGGGACGGAAGATATGCAGATTTCCAAAGGAGCGAACCTTTCGTAGGAATCGGTCCACTCCAGGATGGTGATGATGCGAGGCAATTAAATTTACAGCCCTGCCCTGTTTGGCTAAGGCGCGGTGCATCATCTCAAAGGCCCCTGTGTGAATGCTAACCACCACCACTGGGTTTTGGCTATTTAATTGATTCTGTAATAGATTGCGATTCACAATGTGAACCTGAGATTCCATTTTGGATATTCCGGTCAGATACCGGAGAGAATCCAGCGCGTTGAGGAAGATCGCTTCGTAAATTTGTGCCCGTTGTGGTTTTGGGCGCAAGGAGGCGGCGTCGAGATGAGAAGAAACCCGTGAAAGTTCCGTAGTATGAGTGATCCGGTACATCGGCCATAGCAGATGAAATAAGAATTGGTCCAGGGCACGTGGCAGATGAGCGAAGAAAAAGCCGACAATACGTAGGAAGATGTAAACGGGGAAAGAGAACATGCGGGAAATGATGGATTATGATTCAAGAGGTGTGATTGGCCCCTCAGGAAAGGGGAGAATGTGATGGCCAAGTTCCCGCTGGAATAGTTCTGGAGTTAAGCTCTCTCCAGCGTAGCTGATACGAGGAGCAATTTCGTATAAGGTCTTAGCCTTGACGGAAATGTCCGCACGGCGAAGCCACCGGAGATGCATTTCCCCTAAAAGTTTTCGTGCAGAGGCGGGAGAGTCGTCTCCAACGGCATTTTTTACTGGAGCAAATTCATCTCGGCGTTCCACGCCAAAGGCCTGCATTCCACCAAGCAGGGGAAAGGCGTCAAATAAGAATTGTTCGAATTTCCAGGCGTTGGGTTCTTGGGGGTCAATCCGACCTTGAGAGGGCGTCCAGTGGACAACCTTTTTGGAGGCGACATGCCAAGGTAGCGGCTTGTTTTCTAGGTGCCGTAGGGCCTCTAAGCGGAAAAGATGGGTAGCGATGTTGGCCCCGTCGAAAGCCAAGGAGCCATCGTCGTTTTTGCGGTCGCGCAGCTCGGAGGGAAGGTCGCTGTATTCTATAACAGAGGGCTTTCCGTTGCGCAAGGCGAAGATCCCCACCTTTTCATTTGCGGAACGCTTGGGCACGACTTTGGAGGCACAAGGGTATTCGGATTGACAGGCCAAGGCGCCAATGAAAAAGGGATCGCAGACCTTGGCCAAGAGATTATCCACCCCATAAAGGAATACGAAGCGTACCCCTTGCTCTCTGAGCCAATTCAGGGAGCCACTCTGCGCCAAGGCACGAAAACACCCACCGTTGCCATCGGGAACCAAGGCTAGTTGTCCAGGGCCATCCATTAAAATACGTCCATCACGATCCAGGGCGGGAAGCATGGATTGAGGAAAGAATCGAACCGTTTCTGGATTAAGACCGAAAAATTCGTTTTCTGCAAAATGCGCCACGGTGTCTACATGATTCAGTGGGCTAGTCATGATGCACCAGGGGATGGATTTCCCGTACAAAGTCCGCAGACGTAGTAGGCGTTCTGCCTGTAGTTGGAAGATCGATTTGCCACTGGGTAATCCGACGCGGAAGGCTCCTTTGGGACCCTGGAAACCGAGTCGAGAGCCCTGTCCACCCGCCACAAGAAGCGCTGCTACCTGGCCTTGTGCCAGCAGGGCCTCCCCGGCTTCAAGCCACAGTTCGCGTTGGGGGTGGTCGACGGCTAATGTGAAGGGCATGGGGGAAATGTCTTCGCAGTCAAGGTGGTCCGCTATCGGGCGTTGGGCTTGTGCATATAATTCATGCAGTAACGGGAAATCCAGAGCCTGAATTTGTCCGGCAAGAACAGCCTTTTGTGAAAGAGGGAAGGCGTCCCACCCATCCAGCAGATGGGTTTGGCCAGAGGGTTCC
>DATIQS010000402.1:0-2917 GCA_035470605.1 Fibrobacteraceae bacterium | reverse complement strand
CCACCGTGGAGCGAAAAGTCAAGGTCAAGGCGACCCTGCAGCAACTGAAATTGGGAATGCTATCCGCAGAAGTAGGACGTCTGCCTCAGCTTGTCTGTGTGGAGCAAATCCGCGCCATTGGAGAGGCGGCGATGTTTTTGTTACGAAAAGAGAGATCCGACACCCTGGAGTCGGCTGTGGCCCCGGGATGCTTTGCCCTAAGTTGCCCTGATAGCTCCGATCTGGCTGAAGCTCGTCCCTTAGAATTGGGCGCAGCGATCTTGCGATTGGCCGAATCTGAAAAATAGCGGGAGTTACTGTATCAGCTCGACGTATTCGAGCCGAATCCCATCTGGATCGCGCCATTCGATCCATTGGTAGTTCCTGTATTGAAATAAGTCGAAACGCCCTTGCGTGAAATCGCAAATTCCGTTACGAATGAGTTCCGCCTTCTTTCTTTCGAGAGAATCGGTTTGTATGGACAAATGTTGCAGCGCCAAGAATTCTTTGGAGGCAGGACGTTCCAATAAAAAGAAATGAATCTCCTTATTTTCCAGAAGAAGGAGCTTTCCATCAGTAGGGGATTCCCGACTTTCCAAGCCCAAAATTTTTTCGTAATACGACTTGGATCTCTCCAGGCTTGTCACAATCAGGCATACGTGATCAATCATATTCTAATTCTGGAAAAACAAAAAAACGGGAACGATGTCCCGTTTCGTGTCTGACTTGATATGGTTCATTTCTTTGTGACGTCGATGTTGACCGGAACGGTTTCTTCCCCTTTCACCTGGACCAAAACTTCCTTGGTTCTGGAACCGCATTTGGCACCAACCACATGGTCGCCCGCATCCAAATTCTTAATCAGTAAGGAAGAGCCATCTGTAAAGTCTGCAGAGTCACCATCCACCGTGATGTAACACTTTTTGGGATTGGTCGTCACCTCAATATTCCCCTTGGGGATGACTGTTTTGGCTTCGTATTGGTTCAGAGAATCCGGCCAAACATTGAAGCGAACGTTGACCAACTCGTAGCCCTGATCCACAATGATCAGTGTCTGGCGTCCCGACTTCACCGCCATATCGTTAATCGGGGTTTTTCCGAGGAAAACACCACCAAGATAGACCTCAGAATTAGGAGGATCTGTGATGACTCGGATTCGCGCTGGTTTCCCGCGTGGAGGAGGATTAATCACATCGCCCCCATCTTCCTGGGCAAAAACCCAGGCCCCAAATAGTAGGGAAGTCAAAACAAGCAAAGAAATTCGTTTCATGACAACTCCATGGGAAAGCGTTGTTCTTGGAAAAGATATAAAACTCCCCGTCCCATGGAGAAAAGAAATCCTAGCGTTACGGAATCAGAGAGGAAACGAAAATAGTAATCCCTGCGGGGAACTAGTGATGACGGACAAGGGACTGGTCCAAATGGGCCCCACCGCGTCTGGCATATGGATTTTCCGCAGGACAGCACCATTGGCGAGATCCAACGACACCAAGGCGTGTTCCTGGTCAATCCAAACCGTATTCTGCTGCACTTTTGGTTGGATGTAAATGGAACCGGAACCCGCATAGCTCCACCGTTTTTCATGGGTAGCCAAGGAGACGAACACTAAGCTCTGATCCCCCAAGCCCAACAGAATTCCCGAGGAATCCGGGTTGGTCCCCAGAACCGCCTGCATGGAAAAAATCTGACTGTCCATATTGTGCTCCCAAATGGGTTCCAGATTATGAATATTCAAAAATTGTAGGCGCCCATCCTGGCTGCCCAGCACGAGGATGGAATCGGCCAGGATCATTTGCGAGGGGCTGTACCCGATGGGACGCGTTTCTCCATGCTGGATTCCACCATCTACAGCCAGAATTCCCAATTCCCCATCCAGGGAAAGCGTATACAGTAAATCCTCACTCAAGGCCAGGATTGCCCCACTATTGAACATCTTCCTGGACCACGCTGATTCGAAATTCTTCCTCTGAATCCGTAAAACGAAACCATTCCATGTGGAAACGAAAATCGCGGTGCGGGACACCAAAATTTGGAACGCTTTCCCGGGGAGGTTAATGCTGGCCACTTGCCGACCCTTTTGCATCAAATCGAGAATTGCAAGGTCGTATCCAGATGCAATCGCCAAGATGTTTTTGTCTTCTGCCTCCACAAAGCCCTGTTCCAAGGGGGGCGTTGGGGCTCGCCAACGGAATTGTCCGTTATTTGGATCCAGAGCAACCAGATTCCGGTTGCCGGCATCGATGGTGAATAAATTATGGAGACTCCCAAAGAGCTGAGGGTACTGCTGCGTCGAGGGGGGAAGATACTGAATCCAGTCGGCCCCCAACTGGCGAGCATAAGGGACAAGGATCTTTTGTTGCTGCGCACTTGCTAAATGCCGGGCGTGGCGAGCCGCATTGCTCCAAGCAATCAAAATGGAATCGGGATATGTCGCTCGTTCGGAGAAATAGCGAGCCTTGTGCATCCAGGCCGTCGCGTTTCCAGGCTCCTGGCGCAAAAGCGAATCTGTCATCAATTTTAGGGAGTCCCACTGTTTTTCCGTTTCAAGGCGTTCCAGCATGTTTGTCTGAATTTGCAAATCATTAGGGCTTGCTCCATAGTAGTGAAGATTCAGAGCGACAATGGAGCCATTCATCAGGGGAAGAAGCAAAGCCCGATCGGTGACCAGGGGTAAACAGGCGGGATTCTGCCCAGACTGATAGCGCCAGAGGGACTGCCCGTTCATGTCGAGGACCTGCAGATCGCCGTCCCGCGTGAGAAGACCGATACAATGGCCAAAGGAGAACAACTGACCGGGCTCCATTCGTGATCGGTTGTATGAATTCCCATTGGCTGGATCTAGCCAGTAAAGGGTTCCATCCCCATCCAACACCAGCAAACAATTTTCTAGCAACAACAGAGACTGAATCGAGTGAAAGGATTGCTGCCAAATGGGTTG
>DATIQS010000401.1:0-2392 GCA_035470605.1 Fibrobacteraceae bacterium | reverse complement strand
AAACGAAACCGACCCCCTAGACGCAAACGACAATGCCGCAACTTCTAGCAGAACCACAGATTTGTTTTCCCGCTACGCCCTCTATGCGTTTGGCCGTTTGCGAATTAATGATGGAGTCCAGTGCACCACTGCTGTTTGTCGGGTCGGAGCTTTGGGAAATTCGTCCTATGATTACGCGCTGGTGCTCGGGCGGAGTTCCTCTGTGGATAGTGCATGGGCTGGGGGGGATGTGTGGCTGCGCGACTATGCCACTGTAAGCGGAGCTCTCTACACCAGGGATACCGTGGTGTACCAGAGTTCCAACTATACGGCTCCCTCTGTTGAGGGAAATGCAGAGATCTCTGATTCCTTGTTGCCTATGGGATTTTCGTTGCCCTCTGTACCGGATTTGTCTGACGAAGATTCCGTGCAGGTCTCTGCTGGAGACTCCTACAGTCTGGCTCCTGGAAACTACTCGCTAGTGAAGGTAAATAATAACGCGACTCTGATCTTATCAGGAGGGGACTACCGAATAGGTTCGTTCTCCTTGGCTTACGCATCCGCATTGCAGTTGGACACATCCAACGGGGAACCTGTCCGTATTTTTGCTAGTGGTGAACTGAATTGGAAATGCGATATCACTTCTGGAGGAGAAGCGAAACGCTTGGCAAGTAAGCTTCTTCTGGTCTACTATGGAACTTCCTTAACCTTGGAGAGGAATTTCGCGGGTGCGGTCTTGGCCCCCAATGCCAGTCTTTCCTTGGGACAGACGGGTAAGGATTTCTACGGCATGGCCATTGGACAGAACGTCGAAATTCATCAGTACAGCCGCATTCATTATCAGCCATTTTTCTATGGTTTGAAAGACTAAGGAGGAAGTATGAATTTTCAAAAGGCCGCATTTGTTTGTCTGGTTTTTTCCCGGATGGGACTTTCCAGCGATTGGGAAATTTATGGGGAAAATCAACAAATTATTGAACTAGACTCCATCACCGCATTAGATTCGACGGACTCCGTATATGTATCCTACACCTATGACTACAATGGCGATACATATCCTTGCGTTGCCTGGCGAGCTCACAACACCAACGATAGCGACACGGTTATAGCGGGTGCATGCGAATATGGCAATAGCATAGGCCAAATTTGCGTAGGTACGACTGTTGAACAGTTGGTCACGGAAGTCTTGTTCCTGGATAGCATTGGAGCTTTATTGATGTCGGACTCTGCTGTGAATGCATTCATCTCCGCAAGCGATACCGTTCAAGATGAGGGCTACGGAAACATTTATTGGGCAGACTTGGGTTATTTTGAATTGCTGGACGGCGGCCCCTCGGGGTGTTTTTATTCTGTGCCTTCCTATGGAGTTTTACCCGAGTATCCTTCGGCAACCGCGCCTCTTTCCAATAGGACTGGAGTACAAGGGAGATTAGACGGTTCCCTTCTCCATTGGGCTGGTGCGTTGTATGGCCCCTATCGCGTGGTCGTGTTGGATGTTGCCGGTCGCGAGGTGTTTCGCTCGGGTGTTTTGTCTGCGAGTGGGTCTATCGAAGTTTCTCTGCCTGCTGGACATGGTCACAATCTTGTCCAACTGGAAAACCTAGCATCGGGGAAAATCGTTTGGGGTGGCTGGATTTCTCGATGACGAGTTTAGGAATTTATCCTAACGACCGCAGTTGTACACGAACACCATGCTTCCGTCAAGTCATTTTTAGGGCCATTCTGGGTTCAATGGATCTGTAACCCTCAATGAACTGTGTCTTTGTCCGTATTAGGGCGCAGCAGATTATACTCAGGGGAGTATATCTGTCCGTAATCAGGCTGAGCCTGAACGGACAGATCAGGTGAGCCAGCTTGTTCCTCATCGCATTGATGACGAGCATCTTGGGCTTCCCCTCCGCCTCTATCCTCAACGCATAGTTGCGCAGGAAGCCTGGCCGACGCTTGCGCATGCCTGACCCGCCTCGCCTTCCTTGGGTAGCAAGGCCTCTATCTCACTGCGGATCTCCTTTCCCTTGGCTTCCAGGGCGGCAATCATCGATTTGATGTGCTTGATCGCCATCTGGGGCACGACGGCCCTGCTTTGCATGTCCTTAAGCTCGTTTACGTGCGCTACCCTCTCCCGCACCAGCACCTGCCTTACGCTCAGAAGAGCACGAATCTCTTCGGTTTCCTGCAAGGGAGCCTCGTACGGTAGGAAACGATCCTGGTAGCGCCAGGCGTATTCTGCGATTCGCTTGGCGTCCAGGTCGTCGTCCTTGCCAAGGTCACTGCTGTTAACACCGATAATAAATTTCCTAAAAACGCCGAGATAGAATTTCCGGTTTTCCTATTCAAAAAAAGAAAAAGGGCGGTTACTTTCCTGCAGTCAAAAGCACTAACAACAAGAAAGGCCGCCCATGAAATTAAAAGG
>DATIQS010000400.1:0-1844 GCA_035470605.1 Fibrobacteraceae bacterium | reverse complement strand
CCTCTGGATTTGGCATTGCTTTGATTAACTTGGCTTGAACCCCTTCTGTGGAAAGGGAGTCTAGGGCACCCTCCTTTTCTTGGGGGTGGACTTTCACCCGAGCCACATAAACGAATCTCCCGCTTTTTTTCATGGGCCAGGCCACCGGATCCTCTTCGACCTCTAGGCGACCAGAAACCACTGTACGGATTAGATCCTTCCAAAGCATGTTATTGCGGACTTCCGTGCTGGATTGTACGAACGTGCCCACGAGTTCTGAAATTGCCTGTGGTGTCAAGGTGGCTTTGGCCAAGGCTCGCAATTGCTCTTTGCTGGCGTATGGATCTACCCCATCCAGGACCACCAGATAAATGCCAACTTGGTTCATATTTTTCAGAACCTTTTCTGTCTCCGCGTAGATTTTCCCTCTTGAGTCTTTCAAGGAATCCAGTCGCATGAGTTGTTGCACGACATCTTTTTGGCGTATCCAATCTTGTTTTTGTGAACGCAGCTTTTGGATTTCTTGATCAATCGTCGCCAAATTGGTGCGAATCTTGCGGTTAAATTCCTCAATGTCATCCAGAATGAGGCGAACCTCCTGCTCTTCAAAAACAGGGCGGTTTTGTAAAATCGCTTGGGCCAGATCGGATTCCGCGATATTCGCCTCGAAGGACGGTCTGGAATTCATGGAATGTTCCAGAGAATCTGGAGTGGATGGAGATGCTGGAGCTGGAGTCGAAACTGGAACTGGAATCGGAGTCGGAGTGAGTGCGGTGGAGTCCTGGGCCCATGAAACCGCAAACGGTATAAAGAAGAGAGCCAAAAAACAGAACCCGTATCTTTTCCTCATTCCCTTTCTCCTTGTTTGATTCTGAAGTTCTCAAAGGCGAAATTTGGAGAAAAGATAATAATTCGTTAATGAGAACAAGAAGTACAAGAAAGAGTAAGGAGGAAAACTCCTCCTTACCGGATTTGTCGTGTTTTGTGTCGTTGTTACTGTTTGTGGATCACGAACTCTCCATTCTCCACGTCCAGTCTCAGCGTGCTACCAGTGGTTACTGCGCCTTCCAGCAACAGACGGGACAAGCGGCTTTCCACCTCGCGCTGGATGTAGCGTTGGATGGGACGGGCACCAAAGGCCGGATCGTAGGACTCCTGTGCGATACGGGTCAAGGCCGCGTCGCTCCAGGTGAGCTTTAGATCCTTGGCGGTCACACGCTCGGCCAAAGCCTTGAGCTTCAGCTCGGCGATGCGCTGGCGTGCGGATTCATCCAGGGGCTGGAACTCCAGGATTTCATCCAGACGGTTCAACAACTCGGGACGGAAGAATTTTTTGACGTCGGCGAAGGCCAAGTTGGAGGTCATGAGCACCAGCACGTTGCGAAAGCTCACCTTGCGGCCCTTGCCATCGGTGAGGTGACCGTCGTCCAGCACCTGCAGGAGCACATGAAACACCTCGGGATGGGCCTTTTCCACCTCGTCGAGCAGCACCACGGAGTAGGGATGGGTACGCACAGCCTCGGTGAGCTGGCCGCCTTCCTCGTAGCCCACGTAGCCCGGAGGCGCGCCAATAAGCCGTGCCACCGCGTGCTTTTCCATGTATTCGCTCATGTCGATGCGGATAAGCGCTTGTTCGCTGTCAAAAAGTTCTGCAGCCAAGGCGCGGGCCAATTCGGTTTTGCCCACGCCAGTGGGGCCGAGCAACAGGAAACCACCCACGGGGCCGTTGGGACGGTTGAGCCCAGAACGGTTGCGCAAAATGGCCTGGGCCACTGCGCTCACAGCATGGTCCTGCCCAATCAGCCGCTGATGGATGCGTTCCTCCAGGTCGAGCAGACGATGCCGTTCGCTTTCGCGCAACTTGT
>DATIQS010000399.1:0-2669 GCA_035470605.1 Fibrobacteraceae bacterium | reverse complement strand
GGAGCCTTTGCTATCTTTTCCCTGTCTTAAACACCTTTAAACACCTCTTCCCCATGGGTCTCTAACATGAACAAAGTTCTCATCATTGGCGCTGGCGGTGTCAGCAATGTTGTAGTCAAAAAATGTGCGCAGAATAGCGCGGTCTTTGGCGAAATTTTGTTGGCTAGTCGCACAAAATCGAAATGTGACGCCATCGCCAAGGAGGTGAAAACTATTCCCGTCCATACGGCGAAGGTTGATGCAGACAATAGTGCGGAGGTGGCTGCGCTGATCAAGGATTTCAAGCCTAAAATGGTCCTGAACATCGCGTTGCCTTATCAGGACTTGTCCATCATGGATGCCTGCTTGGAAACGGGAGTGGATTATTTGGATACAGCAAATTATGAACCCAAAGATGTGGCTCATTTTGAATATTCCTGGCAGTGGGCCTACCAGGAACGCTTCCAAAAAGCGGGAATTATGGCTTTACTCGGTTCAGGATTTGACCCTGGGATGACGAACGTTTATACGGCATACGCGAAAAAGCACCACTTTGATCGCATCGATACTTTGGATATCGTGGATTGCAACAACGGGGACCATGGCAAGGCCTTCGCTACCAATTTCAATCCAGAAATCAATATCCGTGAGATTACTCAAAACGGTCGTTTTTACGAGAATGGCCAGTGGAAGGAGATCCCGCCCTTGTCCATGAAGCAAGATGTGAATTACCCTGAGGTGGCGACCCGTGGTTCTTATGTGCTCTTTCACGAAGAACTGGAATCCCTAGTGAAGCATCTTCCAGAAATCAAACGCGCTCGTTTTTGGATGACCTTCGGCGACAATTACATCAAACATCTCACCGTCCTGAAAAATGTGGGGATGACCCGCATTGATCCTGTGAAATTCAAGGGTGTGGATATCATCCCGCTGGAATTTCTGAAAGCCTTGCTTCCAGAACCCTCTTCCTTGGGGGAGGGTTACACAGGCAAGACCTGTATCGGCTGTCAAGTGACAGGGATCAAGGATGGGAAGCCTAAAACCTATTTCGTCTATAACGTCTGCGATCATGCGGAAGCCTACAAGGAAGTTGGCGGACAAGCGATTGCTTACACCACTGGCGTCCCTGCTATGCTGGGTGCCACGATGATGTTGACCAACAAGTGGCGAGGCAAGGGCGTATTTAATATGGAACAGTTTGATCCCGATCCTTTTATGGCCGAAATTGGAAAATGGGGATTGCCGTGGAAGGAACTGGTGGGTGACGCCGCCAAACTGGTGAAATGAACATGGGAAACACACAAACGAATATGTGGGATGGACGCTTTGCTGGCGGCATGGCTCCGTCCATGGTGGACTTGAGCTTTTCTCTGCATGTGGACCGAGAAATGCTAGAGGAGGACATCCAGGGCTCTCTAGGACACGGTCGTGGCCTTGTGCAGAGCGGGGTTCTATCGGAATCGGATTACGCAAAGATTCGTGAGGGTCTGGAAAGTATCCGCGCGGATGTGCAGGCAGGGAAAACCATTTTCAATGCCACCGATGAAGACGTGCACATGGCTGTGGAACGCGTTCTTACGGAGCGCATTGGCGACTTGGGTAAAAAGATTCACACCGGTCGCAGTCGCAACGATCAGGTGGCCACGGATTATAAGCTCTACATGCGCCACCGCGCAGAGGAAATCCGCGAATCCATAAAAAGCCTGCAGCGCTCGATTCTTGCTTTGGCCCGGGAACATCTTGGAAAAGTCATGCCTGGATATACCCATGTGCAGCAGGCTCAACCCATTCTGTTTTCCCATTATCTCATGGCCTTCTTTTTCGTGCTGCAGCGTGACCGGGAACGCCTCGGTAACTTTTTGCGTCTGCATAGTCAGTTGCCTCTAGGGTCTGGAGCAATGGCTGGCTCGGCATTTCCCTATCAGCGAAAGCTGGTCGCAGCGGAACTCGGTTTTGCCGATGTGTCGCCAAACAGCATTGATGCGGTTTCGCATCGTGACATGGCCTTGGAATTTGTGAGCGACTTGGCGATCACAGCCTCTACCTTGAGTCGTTACGCCGAGGACTTTGTGAACTGGAGTTCCGCTGAATTTGGGTTCCTGACCCTACACGACGCCTTCTCCAGTGGTTCATCCATGATGCCCCAGAAAAAGAACCCGGACTCCATGGAATTGATGCGAGGCAAGGCTGGACGCATGCTTGGGAACTACACCACGTTATTCACTGTCGTGAAAGGGGCCCCTCTCTCCTACAGTCGAGACTTGCAGGAAGACAAGGAACCCGTGTTTGATTCCGTGCATACCATTCAAGTTTGTTTGCGCGTGATGCGCGAGGCCCTGGAAACCGCTCAGTGGAATTTTGCCACAATGGAACGCAAAATGCTCGGTGCCTTGCTCGCAACCGATTTAGCGGATTTGCTAGTCGAATGCGGCGTTCCCTTTCGCGATGCGCACCATATCGTTGGACGCATGGTGGGGGAGGCGTCGAAACGCGGCATTGAATTTAATGTGTTGCCCGATGAATTTTGGGAGGCGCTTCCTGGAGGCGTCGCTCTGCGGCAGCAATTGACTTATGAATTCTCCATCAATCGTCGCAGCATCGAGGGCGGCACGGGTCGCTCTTCGGTGGAAGAACAGTTCGCGAAAGCGGACAGGTTGTTGGCGGAATGAGTCCCGCATCAAGAAGGCTTC
>DATIQS010000398.1:0-9182 GCA_035470605.1 Fibrobacteraceae bacterium | reverse complement strand
CCTTTTAATTTCATGGGCGGCCTTTCTTGTTGTTAGTGCTTTTGACTGCAGGAAAGTAACCGCCCTTTTTCTTTTTTTGAATAGGAAAACCGGAAATTCTATCTCGGCGTTTTTAGGAAATTTATTATCGGTGTTAACAGCTTTTTCCGATCATGACCGACCACTTATCCCAATTGCCCCACGTTACCCACTGCTTGCCCGTGAATCCGTTGTTGCTTGCGTTTGGCTGTTCCCCAATTGGAATCTGTGAGGGTGCCAAGGCTATTCTAGTAAAGGATTCAAAGGGCGGGGGATGGGTTGTGAAGGATTTCAGGAAAATGTGCCGGGTAAAACCATATTGTTTGGATCTTCTGCCAGCTATGATACAGGTGTGAGCAAAGAAAATGCCGCCACACCGCCACATCAATGTTCATTCTGGTTCGCCAAACTTTTTCCTTCGTCCCTTTCCTTCCTGCCGCCATCTCCCGATGATAGAGTGGGGGCGTTTCTGCCGTGGATGTGGTTGGGATCGACTTTGGCGTTGGCAGAGGTGCGGAGATGATTCGGGATTCCTGGGGAATCTTGGGGGCTCTTGATGCCATGCTGTCCCCTTGCCCACGGGGTGGCTTCCCTAAATGTGAACCTGGAAGAGACCGGCGATTAAGGTGGCTGGTGCCCGTGTATGGATGCGAAGGACGAGGTGCCGGGTGGAGACATGGAACACCATGCAAGGCAAGAAATGAGTGGGTTATCAGGGATGGCGGGAATGGTGCCTGGTGGTACCCAGCGAGCTAATGACCTGATATAACCAGAGATGTCCATCATTAAGGCGCATAAACTATCAAGATAGCCTCCAATCACATGTAGAGCTGGGCTTGAAAGGTTTGCATACCTGCAACGAGCCGGGGGTACAAATTGTACAACGGCATCAGGGAAAGGTTCTTGAATCGAACCCGTCATGTGGTTATAGGCGGTTACAGAAAATTTTTTGCGTTGTACAAATGTTGTACAATGCAAAAAGAAAGGTCTCCGTAACTTCATATATTTCAATGGGTTACGGAGACCTTAACAATACCCCCAACGGGTTTCGAACCCGTGTTGCGGGAATGAAAATCCCGAGTCCTGGGCCACTAGACGATAGGGGCTTACTTTCCACAAAAGATCAATTTTTCAATCTACTCTTCTTGGAACGCGAGCGGGCATCAAAGATAGGATAAAGAAGGCAAACGTAAAGGGGGAGGGAAAGAAGAATTTCATTCACCAATCCCCCAAAAGAATGGATATTATAAGAGATGGCCAATTTTTAGCTTTTAATGGATTTTTGATCCTTGGAGAAACATGGTTGAACGGTCTGCTTTTTTGGGTGGCTGGGTACGAATTTGCGTCGGTGATATCGTGGAGTCAACAACGGATGCCATTGTTAATGCGGCTAATGCTGGTTTGCAAGGAGGCAGTGGCGTCGATGGGGCCATTCATGCTGCCGGTGGGCCTACTATTTTAGAAGAGTGCCGCCGTCTACGTCAAATGCGTTTTCCAGAAGGTCTCCCTGTGGGCGATGCTGTGGCAACAACCGCCGGGAATCTTTTTGCGAAATGGGTGATTCATACTGTGGGGCCGGTTTATGGGGAATGGCAGGGCCGGGAAGGGGAGTTGTTACGGGCTTGTTATTGGAATAGTTTGAGTTTGGCTCGTAATTTAGGCGCAGCGACCGTTGCTTTCCCCGCCATTTCCACTGGGGCCTTTCGATTTCCCATGGAGCTTTCTGCTTTGGTTGTCTCCCATACCTTGATCGATATTAAAGAAGCCATGGCAAGCATCAGCCGGGTGGATTTGATTTTTCACTCTGACATTGCTGCCAATGCTTTTATTTCCC
The DNA here is from genome assembly GCA_035470605.1 of Fibrobacteraceae bacterium. Taxonomy (GTDB): domain Bacteria; phylum Fibrobacterota; class Fibrobacteria; order Fibrobacterales; family Fibrobacteraceae; genus CAIRAY01. The sequence continues at coordinate 7,330 of DATIQS010000398.1, read as the reverse complement.
ATGCGGAGTTCCCCGTTTGAAGCGAATACGGACTGTGCCAATCCATTTCAATCAAATTGGTTTTTCTTCTTGCGGGCCCAAAAGGGCCGTTTTTTCTGGCGCAAATTCCAATGTTACGCATTTTGTTCTGCGGGATAATTTGGGCCGTGAACTTTTTTGTGGAACCTTGGGGAAATCTCAATTTTGGGCTGCAGATGGGGAGGCCTCTTGCGCAATCGATTGGACAGCCTTCTCGGAGCAAGGGATTTTTTCCCTAGAACTACCAGAATGTGGGGTTCAAATACGAGTTTTGATGGAACGAGCCCCATGGCAAAATTTGGCCTTGGCATTGCTAAAGGCTTTTTATTTTCAGCGTGCGTCATTGGAGCTTGAGCCTCAATGGGCTGGGATTTATGCCAGAAAGGCTGGACATCTGGACCAGGAGGTTTTGATCCATGAAAGTGCCGCCTCCTCAAATCGTCCTGCTGGGAGTCGAATCTCGGCTTCAAAAGGTTGGTACGATGCGGGGGACTACAATAAATATGTAGTCAATTCTGGAATCTCTGTATGGACTTTATTGGGGATATACGAGGATTTCCCCGATTGGTCAAGGACTTGCTCTTTGGATATTCCAGAAAGTGGAGGCACTCTTCCCGATGTGTTAGCAGAAGCAAAATGGAATCTTGACTGGATGCTAGATATGCAGGATCCCGCGGATGGAGGCGTTTATCATAAGCTTACCAATCAGCACTTTGATCCCATGCGGATGCCAGACCAGTGCCAGGAACCCCGTTTTGTTGTTATGAAGACCACGGCGGCATCTCTGTATTTTGCGGCAAGTTTGGCCCGAGCTGGACGACTTTGGACTGAGTTTGATTCTTTTTTCGCTAAACGTTGCTTGCATCAGGCCGAATGTGCATTTTCCTGGGCACAACAGAATCCTCATGTGCTGTTCCAGCAGCCTGATGAAATAACTACGGGGCTTTATGCGGATTCTCTGCTGGAAGACAAGTGGAGTTGGGCGGCGATCGAACTTTGGTGTTCCACCGGGGAGCTTCGTTACGGTGATATCGCCCAAAGAGCTCGTTTGAATTTTTATGATGTCCCTTCTTGGTCGGCGGTGGGAACTCTTGGACTAGCCACGCATGCTTTACGTCAAAAGGAATCTCAGGCTAGTGAGAAAATTTGTGCGCTGGCGGATTTGCTCTTGGCGCAGCAGCAGAGAAACGCCTTTCGTGTGGCTTTGCTGCCAGAGAATTTTATCTGGGGCTCCAATGGTGTCGTCGCGAATCAGGGCATGGTTCTTCTGTTTGCCTTTCAGCTTACCCAAGAAAAACGGTATCTGGATGGGGCGGTTCACCAACTGGATTACTTGATGGGATGCAATCCTCTTGGGATGAATTTTGTTACAGGGCAGGGAAGTCACTCTCCGCGGCACCCACACCACCGGATTTCTCAGGCCGATACGATTGAATCTCCTGTTCCAGGATTTTTGGTGGGAGGACCGAATGTGGATCGGCAGGATGCCCACCGTTGCCCTCCGTATCCAAATCTTGCTCCTGCGTGTAGTTATCAGGATTTAGCGCCAGCCTTCGCTTGTAACGAAATTGCCATCAATTGGAATGCTCCGGCAGCCTATTTGGCTGCAGGTCTTCAGGCGATCTATTCCGGCTGATTCCCATTCGATTGCTATTCTTGGTGCGCTGATGTCTTATCTGTTGTTGGCAGCGGGCAGTGCCTTTTTCCTTGGTTTTTATGATCTGGTAAAAAAGAAGAGTCTGGATCATAATGCGGTTTGGCCTGTATTGTTTCTTTGCACATTCGCGAGTGTCGTTTTACTGCTCCCTCCGCTTTTGCTAAGCCGTCTTTATCCTCAATTTGCGCAAGTGCATCATTTTTGGGTTCCATCGTTGAATGCTTGGAATCATTTGCGTCTGATGCTTAAAGCTCTGATTGTCTCTTTGAGTTGGGCATGCACCTATCAGGCGATTAAACACCTCCCGATTTCCATTTCTGCTCCGGTCCGTGCCTCGGCTCCGCTGCTGACTTTGGTGTTGGCTATTTTTTTCTGGGCGGAACGCCCTTCGTTGCAACAATGGGCTGGAATTGCCGTCACTTTGGTGGCTTACTGGATTTTTGCTTTGGCTGGACGTCGAGAGGGGAGTTCCTTTCATCGCAGTCCTTGGGTTGCTTTGATGTTTTTGGGAACTTTGTTTGGAGCTCTTTCGAGTCTATATGATAAATATTTGTTGCATACGGTGGCGTTGGATGCGACTACGGTGCAGTCGTGGTTCAGTGTTTATATGCTTATTTTGCAAGGTGTATGGGTCCTCTGTTTTTGGCCTGCACAGAAACGAAAGGAACAGCCTTTCCAGTGGCGTTGGAGTATCCCCTTAGTGGGAATTCTCCTGGTGGTTGCCGATCAATTCTATTTCCGTGCGTTAGCCGAACCGGAGGCTTTGTTGGCTGTTGTTACTGTGATTCGTCGTTCCAGTGTGGCAATTTCTTTCGCTTTAGGAATTTTGATCTTGAAGGAATCTTTATATCTGGGAAAGATTTTTGGCTTAATGGGAATTCTTCTTGGGGTCGCTCTAATGGTGCTGAGGTAAGAGCTTATGGCGTTGGAAATGCATCAAGGACTGCGTCATACAGCCTAAAGTTTGTGGCCACACCCGTATATCCTTCTGGCCCCGTCCGCAATTCTCCTTGATCCCCTAATAATTGGGCCCCGCCGGATATCTCGGAAAAACGTCCACCCGCTTCCGCAAAAATTACCGGCATGGGAGCGATATCCCAAATGGAAACCACGGGATCCACCATGACCTCTGCCCGTCCGCAAGCGACTAGATAATATCCGTAACAGTCGCCCCAGCCGCGATAAAGCTGGGCTGTACGGCGTATCCGCGCAAAGGACTCTCCATAACCTTTGGCTTCCATGGTGTTCAGCGTTCCAGACAGAACCGTTGCCTGGCTCAATTGAGACACATCGGAAACATGAACTTGCACATCATCCACCCAGGCGCCCATCCCTGATGCGGCATGCAGAACGGAATCTAACGCAGGCAATGAGATGATGCCGATTCGTGCTTGACCCCGGTGATATAATGCCAGAAGGGTCCCGAATAAAGGGACCCCACGCACAAATGATTTTGTCCCATCAATCGGATCCAGAATCCATTGGTATTCCGCTTGAGGGTTCGTGCGCCCGAATTCTTCGCCGATAAGTCCGAATTCTGGGGTCTCCTGTCCTAACCAGTGGCGAACCAGCTCTTCGGTATTTCGGTCGGCGATGGTTACGGGCGTTCTGTCCGGCTTCCAGTCCACAGAAATTTTTTGTCCGAAATGACGGAGAATCTCGATGCGGGCAATCTCGGTAGCTTTTAGAGCAATTGTCAGCAGTTCTTGCAACTCCGACATTAAAAGACTCCTAGTTTTCGCGCCTCCGCGAGCAATTCCAGAAAGCGCTGATTTTGACTTTCAAGACCAACGGAGAGACGCAGCCAGTGTGAAAGACCAAAATTGGATAAGCCTCGAACAATCATGCCCTTGGATTCCAGCCAGGAAACCAGTTGTGGGCAATGCTCTCCGCAACGGAGCGCTAAAAAATTCGCCTGGGAGGGAAGGACCCCCACCTTCAACTCCGCAAGGCCTTGTTGCAATTGTTTCTTCCCTTCGGCTGCCAGAGTTAGGGATCGTTGAAAGTGTTCTTGATCTTTCAATGCCGCTGCCGCTGCCGCCTGAGCCGCCAAATTTACGTTGAAGGGAGGCTTTACTTTCCAAAGTTGTGCAATGATATCTGGAGATCCAATACCATAGCCAATGCGTAGGCCTGCAAGCCCCCACACTTTAGAGAAGGTCCGGACCAACAGGAGGTTTGGAAATTTATCCAAATAATCAAGCAAGTCCGAATAATCGGAAGCATCTGCAAATTCAGAATAAGCTTGATCCAGTACGATTAAGACATGGTCGGGAACGGAACGCAGAAATGTAAGCAACGCCTCCCGTCCGACATAGGCACCCGTCGGATTGTTCGGATTACAGATAAAAAGGACTCGTGTATCTGGAGTGATGGCTTTCTGCAGGGCATCCAAATCGAAAGCCCAATTTTTTAAGGGTAACGTTTGGAACTCTGCGCCAGAAGCGACTGTCACCGCTTCATAAAGGGAGAACGTGGGCGTACAGGTCAATGCTTCTGTTCCCGGGCCAAGGCTGGCCTCAGCAATAAATAACAATACCTCATCGGAACCATTACCTAAGACAATGTGATCTTCTGGAATTTTTAGATAGGCTGACAGCGCCTGTCGCAATTGAGGACAGTCGCCTCTCGGATACAGTTGCAAATCATTCGAGGCTTTGAGATAAGCTTCTTTTGCCTTTGGAGAGGGCCCGAGGGGGTTCTCATTAGAGGCCAGTTTGATGACCTCGGACAGACCGTGCCGCTCCTTGATTTCATCAATGGATTTTCCTGGGACGTAATCATGAATGTTCGTAAGAACGGCTCGAAGGGGAATCATGCCGAAAGTTTAATAATTTTAAGGGGTGCGGAATCTTCAACACATCATTTTGACTTTAATTTTGGCGGGGGCCGTTCCTGGTTGGTCGCTTATGACCATCCACGATATGCGTTATAACCTCATCCCAGAAATTCTTACTCCAAATATTTCGCAATTTTCTGGGGGCTTTCAGACTCGTTATGTTGGCGATGGCGATGGCGTGGGGACGGTGAAATTTGGAATCAATGATCGCTTTGAGGTAGGAAGCAAATTTACCTGGGTCACCACGGAAAAACTGGATCACATGTACGCATTGCTGGATTTGGGGGGGAAGGTGGCTCTGGATCCAGCTCGTACACTACAAACGGATATTGTACTTGGAATGAACAACGATAATGGAGGCGGGGTCATTTTAACCTACACTCAAATGCAGTCCTATTCCAAGCGCTTTTCTGCTATCCTTGAAACTCGTCTCGGGTTGTTGGAGGCTGCTACAGAAGGGAATTGGGCGGCATTTGAATTGGGCGCGTATCCACAGTTCCACCTGGCTCAGCCGATTTATCTGCGCATTGGTATGGCAACAGGGACCACTCTGCGTCACCCAGTGAATTCATTCCAGGTGGATTTGATCCCAGGATTACAGGTGGATGTGCTCCGCTATTTGCATGTATTCGCTGAATTCGCCGTGGGGATCATCGGTAACGATGATGTCCGATTGGCGCTTCATTTCGCTTTGGATTTTTAGAAGTCTGGTTTCCTCCCCGCATTGGAAATGCAGCAGAAATCCTGTGGGTTATTTGGACATTTCCCTATATTTAAACTATGGCGAAAATTTTGGTAGTCGATGACGAACAAATCATGCGCGACCTGGTCGTGGACACGCTGACCTTGTTTGGGCACACCTGCGCAGCCTTTTGTGATCCCTTAGTGGCTTTGGATCATCTGGAAGAGGAAAACCCGGACCTGGTTGTCTCTGATTTTAAGATGCCTCATCTGAATGGACTTGAGTTTCTCAAACAGGTTCAAAAAAAACGCCCTGGACAATCCTTTTTGATAATGACCGCTTTCGGCACGATCGAAATGGCGGTGGAAGCGATCAAAAATGGAGCGGACAATTTCATTGAAAAGCCTTTCCAGCCGGAAATTCTTGAACATCAGGTTCAAATGGTGCTGGAAAACCAGCGTATCCGTCAGGAAAATAGATCGCTTCGTCAGCAACTTACCGGTCGAGCATTCGTGGGCCAAGGCCGTATGTTTCATAACCTGCAGCATTTTGTGGAAGAAGTCGCGCCAACGAATGCAACTGTGCTGATCACAGGCGAAAGCGGAGTGGGGAAAGAGGTTTTGGCTCGTGCTATCCATTATCAGAGCCTTCGTGCATGTGGTTCCTTTATCAAGGTGAATTGCGCTGCCCTTCCAGAAAATCTCATTGAAAGCGAGCTCTTTGGTCATGAAAAGGGTGCCTTCACTGGAGCCCTGCGCACTCGTAAGGGGAAATTTGAGCAGGCTCAGGGAGGGACTCTTCTGTTGGACGAAATCGGTGAAATGCCTTTGGGGGCCCAGAGTAAATTATTACGAGTCCTACAGGAGCGCGAAGTGGTTCGCGTCGGGGCCGATGAGGAAATTAAGGTGGACGTGCGTGTCATCTGTACTACCAATCGGGATTTGCGCAAGGAAGTGGAAGCCGGGCGCTTTCGAGAGGACCTTTTTTATCGTCTTAACGTGGTTCCTATTCAAGTCGGGCCTTTACGGGAGCGCCAAGAAGACATTTCGGGGTTGGTCAAACATTTCATTGATAAAATCAATGGTGAAAATGGATTTGCTGTAGAAGGAATTGAACCTGATGCGCTCGCGGCTTTGGAACGTCACCATTGGCCAGGAAATATTCGCCAATTGGAAAATGCGGTGGAACGGGCCATGGTCTTTTGCAAGGCTGGCAATTTACGTTTGGAACACTTTGATTTGCCAGGTACTGTCGGAGGAACTGCTTTTTTGACGAAACCTGGTTCTAATGAAGCTGCTTTATCCCTTCATGCAGGGATGACCGTAGCCCAGGCGGAACAGGCTCTGATACTGAAAACCCTAGAGGATTGCAAAAACAACCGGACTCGTGCTGCGGAAATGCTGGATATCAGCATCCGGACTTTACGCAACAAGCTTCATGAATATGGTTATGCGGATGGAAAAGACCCCGACTGAATCAAACACGTTAGCAGAACGGTCAGAAAAAAAATGGGATGTCCTGAGCAGTCAGATGTTGTTGGAATCACCCTGGTTAAGCATTGAAGCTCAAACTTGCCGTTTGCCCAATGGCCTGACCATTGAACCCTTTTATCTGGTTCATCAACCCGACTGGGTGCTGATTCTCGCACAGGATTTAGATTCCCACTGGATCCTTGGACGTCAATATCGTCATGGTCTGGGGGAATGGGCCTTGGAATTCCCCGCAGGAATCATCGATCCGGGGGAAACGCCTCTTCAGGCTGCAAAACGTGAACTGCTCGAGGAGGCCGGATATGGTGGCGGACATTGGAATTATGTGCGTAGCTTCCCTGTCGATCCTGATCGGCATACGGGGAAATTTCATATTTTGCAGGCTCAATCTGTTCATTTCTTGGGGACAACGAAACAAGAATACAGTGAAGATATTCGCACATGCCGATTCACTAGTTCTGAGTTGGACTCTCTGTTCACTCAAGGAAAAATTCAAAATCCTCTTCATTGGTTGGCTTGGCAACTTTGCCATCCTTGATCCTAACGGCTGCAGTTGACCGGGTCGATTGACTGTCCACTTCCTGTGAACCGCCCTTCCCCATAGGGGATAGCACCTGGCTAACGGGCGAAACCCGAAGCCGTTG
>DATIQS010000397.1:0-8857 GCA_035470605.1 Fibrobacteraceae bacterium | reverse complement strand
TCGATTCCAAGAAAAACGAAAAAATCGCGGTTTATGACTTAGGCGGAGGCACCTTTGATATCTCCATTCTGGAGATCGGCGATGGCGTTTTCGAGGTAAAGGCCACCAACGGAAACACCATGTTGGGTGGAGATAACTTCGACGAGGTGGTCATCGACTGGATCAACGATGAATTCAAAAAAGACAATCCTGGCATCGACCTCAAAAAAGACAAGATGGCCCTACAACGTCTGAAGGATGCTGCGGAAAAGGCAAAAATCGACCTATCTGCCACAACATCCACGAATATCAACCTGCCATTTATCACCGCAGACGCATCGGGTCCAAAACACATCGACCTGACGCTGACCCGTGCCAAATTTGACCAAATTACACACCATCTGGTGGAAATGACCCTAGAGCCCTGTAAGAAGTGCCTGGCTGATGCCGGACTCAAAGCTTCGGAAATCGATGAGGTGATCCTGGTCGGTGGGTCTATTCGTATTCCTGCAGTACAGGCCGCAGTCAAGGAACTTTTTGGCAAGGACCCCCATAAGGGAGTGAATCCGGATGAGGTGGTTGCTGTCGGAGCAGCGATTCAAGGCGGTGTCCTTGCTGGCGATTCCTCGGTGAAAGACGTTCTGCTACTCGACGTCACTCCCCTCTCCCTGGGCATTGAGACCCTAGGTGGTGTGATGACCAAGCTGATCGAGCGCAACACCACAGTTCCGACGCGCAAATCTCAGATTTTCTCCACTGCCGATGACAATCAGTCTGCCGTAACGATCCACGTGTTGCAAGGCGAACGCGAATTTGCCCGCGACAACCGCACCCTCGGGCGCTTCGACCTCACCGGCATTCCCGCCAAACCGCGTGGCATCCCTCAAATCGAGGTGACCTTTGACATCGATGCCAATGGCATTGTACATGTCAGTGCCAAGGATAAGGAGACAGGAAAAGAGCAATCCATCAAAATTCAGTCCTCCTCTGGACTTTCTGAAGACGAAATCAGCAAAATGGTGAAGGAAGCAGAGGCACACGCCGAGGCCGATAAAAAGCAGCGCGAGCTGATCGATATCAAAAACCACGCGGAACAATTGATTTACCAGACGGAAAAAAGTTTGGCAGACATGGGCGACAAGATCCCTGGCGACCTCAAGTCCAAAATTCAGGGACCCGTGGATGAACTCAAAAAGGTCAAGGAATCCGCGACCTCTAAGGACGAAATCCAGACGGCGATGGACAAAGTTCAGGCGGTCATGCAAGAACTGATGCAGGCGGCAGGTGCTGCAGGCCCAGGTACCGCTGGTCCGAACACTGAAGCAGGCCCCAAAACTGGCGACGTAGGTGGCGAATCCAAATCCGCGAAAAAGGACAAGGGCGACGGAGCCGTCGACGCTGACTACGAAGTGGTGGATGACAAATAAACAGCCGAGGAACAGCCAGGTTAGAGGTCAGGATGGGAATTCATAGCGACAACCAGGTTAGAGATGATGACTCTAAGCATCTTTCTACACAATGTTGAGAAGAAACTTTTTTCCTCCAACCTCCAACCTCCAACCTCTACCCTCTAACTTCTACCCTCTAACCTTTCCCTCCCCGAGTTTCCCCACATGGCCCAAAAACGTGATTATTATGAAGTTCTAGGCGTCTCCAAAGGCGCTCCCGCTGAAGAGATCAAACGGGCGTATAAAAAATTGGCGATGAAGTACCATCCGGATAAAAATCCAGGGGATAAATCTGCCGAAGAAAAATTCAAGGAAGCCGCCGAAGCTTATGAAATTCTCTCCGATCAACAAAAAAGAGCGCAGTATGATCGTTTCGGCCATGAAGCTCCAGGGATGCAGGGAGGCCAAGGCTTCTCGAGTTTCGAGGATATTTTCAGCCATTTCGGGGATATTTTCGGCGATTTCGGCTTTGGTGGCGGTGGGCGCTCCCGTTCCCGTGGAGGACGCCAAGGCCCACCTCGAGGCAACGATCTCCAGTTGCGTTTGGCATTGAGCCTGAAAGAAATTGCGACAGGGGCAACCAAAAAGCTCAAAATCAAACGCTATCGAGCCTGTAGTCACTGCGGAGGCAAAGGCGGAACAGGAATCCGCACATGCCCAACTTGCGGTGGAGCGGGACAAGTCCGCCATATTTCCCAATCCCTCTTTGGGCAGATGGTCAACGTCAGTACCTGCCCTGATTGTGGTGGTTCGGGTGAAACCGTCTCCAACCGTTGCAGTCATTGCTCGGGCGAAGGGCGTATCCGCCAGGAAGATACCATCGAGGTAAAAATCCCCTCAGGAGTCTCCGAAGGCAATTACATCAAACTCCGCGGTGAAGGCGACGTGGGCCAACGCGGAGGTCCCGCTGGCGACCTGATTGTGCTCATCGCGGAAAAGAAAGACGAATTTTTTGTCCGCAATGGAACCGATCTGGAATGCTCCATCCAGGTCCCCATCACTAAAATGGTCCTGGGTGGTGCTGTACGTATCCCCACCTTGGATGGAGAGGTACAAATTAAGGTTGCCGCAGGGGCACAACCCGGACGCAAATATCGCATCCGCGAGCAAGGACTGCCGGAATTAGATGGCGGACGCAGAGGCGATTTGTACGTTAAAATTGAAGTGCTCGTCCCGGAATCCTTAAGCAGCCGCGAACGGGAGCTCTATGAGGAACTCGCCCACCTGCAAAGCGGCAGCGAGGAGGCCCGAGAAGAGGGTTTTTTGAACAAAATCAAAGGGCTGTTTGGGTAATCGGGATGAGAACTCATCGCGACAGCCAATAGAGGTTAGAAGTGAGAGGCGACAAGTGGAAAACGTTAAAGAGGAAAGTTGCAACAGGAATTCCTGATACAACTTTCCATTTTAGAACTTTACACTTTCAACTCATCTGCAATTCCGCAACAACTTCTACCCTTTAACCTAAATTTCCATTCCGAGACTCCCCACATGAACGTCCTTCTCGCAGATCCCGACAAAAAATTTGTCAACGAGGTGCTCTCGAACTGGGCACTGGAGGATTCCCCTCTAGCTGCGGTAACGGAAGAGGCGGATCTGATCTCCTGGGCCAAGGAAGAAACTGTTGGGCTCTGTTTTATCTGCGCGGCGTTTCTGGTTCTGAAGGACCTGGACGCGATTTCTTTTCTGAAAGAACACCACCCAGGCATCGAAATCGTGGTATTGTGCGATTCCAAAACTGTACAGGTGGCAGAGAACGCCCTGGTGCGCGGCGCAGCAAGCTATTTGCTCAAGCCCGTAGATGCGGCAGTGCTGGAAAACACCGCTCGCAAGGTCCAACAGCGCAGCAGCAATCGCAAAAATTACCGACTGATGGAGGACCATGTCCTTGAAGACCTCCTGGGAAACACCCCGGAGATGCGCAAAATTCTGCGCCTGGTCCACAAGGTGGCGCCCACCAACTCCACCATCCTCATTACCGGTGAATCTGGAACGGGTAAGGAATTCATTGCCAACGCGATCCACCGCCTGTCCAAACGCTCCGACGAACCGTTTGTGGCTGTGAACTGCGGCGCCATTCCAGAAAACATCGTTGAATCCGAACTTTTTGGAAGCCGTAAAGGAGCCTTCACCGGCGCCATCGCTAATAAAAAAGGCCTTTTTGAGGAGGCTGATGGAGGCACCCTATTCCTCGACGAAGTGGCAGAGCTCTCCCCAGCGACCCAGGTCAAACTCCTGCGTTTTCTGCAAAATAAGGAAATCCGACGGGTGGGTGAAACAGAAACCCGCTTCATCGATGTGCGTATCTTAGCGGCCACCAATCGCGACGTGACCCAAGCGATCAAGGACGGAACCTTCCGCGAAGATCTCTATTACCGCCTCAATACATTCCATATCGCCATGCCCCCACTGCGGATGCGTCGAGACACCATCCCAAAACTGGTAAAATTCTTCCTGCTCAAATACCAACAAGAGAATCAGAAGGTAATCAGCCGCATTCACCCCGTGGCGCAGCTGGCCCTGGCAAGTTATTCCTATCCTGGCAACATTCGCGAATTGCAAAACATCATCGAACATGCGGCGGTGCTAGCCGAGGACGAGGAGATCAGCCTGGATGATCTGCCAGAAGTCCTCCGTCCCAAGGCGACCCAAAACTATTTGACTGCAGATCTTGCGGAAGCCCAAACCTCTCCTGTCCAAATGCCAGAAGGCTCCCCTTTTCCAGCTCCGACACAAATTCCTTCGCTTCTGGAAGGGGACGAAGTCCTTAGCTTGGAAGAAGTTGAGCGCCGCCACATCCTGCATGCCCTTCGCGTACTGGGAAACAACCAGACCGAAGTCGCCAAACGCCTGGGAATCTCCCGTTCTACCCTCTGGCGAAAGCTGCAGGACCACCAGATCAAACTTGATTGACCATTTCAAACCGTTTTTCTGTGTTTCTGCGCACAGTTTTGGCCAAATTTCTAAATTTTGGCCTTTTCCCTTTATGATTCTGAAAAATTGAATACCTTTGGGGTCGGATTGTCCTTGAAATTGGTGGTTGGGTTTGGTGTTAACCGATTGTCGAGGAATACATGATTTCATCCATTTGTAGAACCGGCCTCGCTGTGTCTTTGGCCGTATCTGTCGCTTTCGCTGCATTTGACGAATGCAAATTCAATTTTGGACGGATGTGGAGTTCCTCATTCAGCAAAACCACAGATTTTTCTGGGCTGGGTTTATCGCACATGGCCATCTGGTTAGGCGACAACGCCTCATACAACCAGTACTGGGAAGGCTATATGCTGACGGCGGCAGCCAATAACGATTTGACCCCAGTTATCTATGCTTACGTCATTGCGGAATACGACAAAGACAACGGCTTAGTCGATTGCGACGTTGGTTCTCCCAACCACTGCACCGGAGGCGCCAACATGATCCGCAACCACTGGAGCGACATCATGTCCCGCTACACGAGCTACGCCTCTGGAATTGCAAACAACTACGGAACAAGTGATCCAACGATCTGGCTCATTGAGCCCGATTTCCTCCAATACTCCGTCACTGGGGATAGCCTAAACACATCCTATTCACAAACCGGCGGAGGCATTCCAGATGACTCCCTTTGCGGCTACTACTTTACGCAGATTGTGAACACCATTAAAAGCTATCTCCCCAATGCCAAAATCGCAGTGGATATTTCTCCATGGATCAACGACGGCTTAGACGAATGGTATGCCCGTTTTGACCAAAGCCTCATCGACTACGCCTTCACCTCTGGAGGTCGAACTCAAGGGAACAGTACCCTAATTCGTAGCGACAACAACAACACAGTGACCTGGACCCAGGCCAGTGAGGCGTTGAATGGCAAAAAGATCATCGCCGACGATGGCTACGGCGTAGGTGGTTCCAGCACAACCGATTACGACGATTGGATGAGCCTCTCCAACATTAACAGTCGCATTTCCGATGGGGTGATTGGAATTACCATCCAAGAGCCAGCAACCGCCTATACGACCTTTGCCGCAAGCAACGACGACATCACCATCGCGTGCAACGGGACAAGCTCCAAGGCGTCGTCCAGTTCCGCTGTTTCGTCCAGCTCTGTTGCGTCGTCCAGTTCCAAGGCGTCGTCCAGCTCTGTTGTGTCCTCCAGTTCCAAGGCGTCGTCCAGCTCTGTTGTGTCCTCCAGCTCCAGGGCATCCTCTAGTTCTATCGTTTCTTCCAGTTCAAAAGTGTCGTCCAGTTCTGTGGCGTCCTCCAGTTCAATCGCCTCGTCCTCCAGTGCCCAAAGTTCCTCCTCCCAAACAGGAACGACGGCAGGCAACTGGACCGCCGTAAATGCCTCGTTGACGAATGCGACGGACACTGGGATATCCATTGGCTATGGTGGGGATTGGAATTCCGAACGAACGGTTTCCTCGGTTCTCGGAACGGTAAATTCTGGGTCCACATACACCCTGTCCTTCGATGCCAACGTATCCACTGGTGGAGAGACCATGAGTGTTCTAATGTCGCTAGGTTCCTATTGCGATGAAACCATCAGCGTCACCAGTACATTAACGAATTACACCTGCACCTTCACCGCGACGGCTACAGCCAGTGTCACACTGTCCCTAACCGTTCCTGCATCGCGTTGGGAAACCCTCAGCCTCTACAACCTTTCTCTTGTGGGACCTGAAGGGGATATCATCGGCACGTCTCCGATTATCGTTTCAAGCTCTGCAACGCAACGCATTGGAATCCGTCTCCGTGATGGCTCCCTTATCCAATGGCGAGCCCCGGCCTATCCGGTGTTGCAGGTATACAACCTGATGGGCAAACGAATGCTCCGCTCCCAGAGTGGCTCACTGAATCTTGCAAACCTGCCGTCCGGGATCTACTTCATTAGTGCCACGAATGCGACAAGTAGGTTGACTCTCCGCGTAAATAATCTGTAGACCGCTTTCGCTTCCAAATAAAATTTTACAAGCCAGCCCCTTTCGGGCGGGCTTTTTGCTTTTTAGCCGCTATTCCCAGCCCTCCACCATCGTCGCCTAGGAAAGGAGGTTTTTCCTAACGCACCCGAAAAAGGTGCCAGACACATCCCGATCGAGCCTCGCCATTCTAGGACGGATTGGATTCATGGGCACATTCATCGGGTAAAGGCGGCCAAAAATTCCGGGCAATCATTCCGAAACCTCCAATAAGAATCGGTCCCCAAAATCAGCGCAGGTGCAATGCAAGGCAACAGCCCCACAATTCAAGGCCTCCTGCCAAAGAGGATCCTGCCCGTCCACTTGAAACGCAGCACAAGCGAGGCCACCCTCACCCACACCAAAACGAAGAGGAGTCAACAACGCCCCCGGCAGAGCCGCTCGAACTAAACGAGGAATTTGCCCCAAAGCGGAGAGCCGCAGCAAAGCAACCTCATCCCCTTGAAACGCCTCCGTTCGCCTCCAAATCAAATGCACAGAATGGGCACGCCAATCCTTCGCTTGCAAACTCGCGGTAAAAAGCTGGCGGCCAGCGCGAGACAAGGAAACACGAACCTGAGAACAATCCGCCCCAGCCGAAAGGGAATGGCGCAAATTGTCTCGGAATACCAAAGCCCAAGAAGCCTCCGCAGGATCATAGGTTGGAGGATCGCCCGCGGGGAAAAACAGATAACGCACCAATTCGAGATGCAAGGAGGACGTCGAACCTTGCGATAAAATTGGCAAGAGTCGATCCAAAATTTTCAATTCCGGTTTTTCTAAACGCAGACAGAGCCGAGAAAGTTCTTCCAAAAACAAACGCCATGGCGCAGATCCAACCAATCGTAGAGCGGGAGGCAAAAAATCGTCATCCAGACACCAGTGGATGGATCGACGTTTCCAGCGTTGTACACAAATCGCGTCCATGCAATCCTGTGGTTTCTGAAAAGACTGCCGCCAGATGCGACGGCGCAGCGGCACACGGGTTTCGGCAGAATCGAATTCAGCCAAAGGCAAAGGTGGCTCCACCACAAGCCAGTCCTCCGATGGCCATAACCACAATGAAAGCAAGTTCTGTCCTTCACGATCAATTGGCAATTCAAGAGACACGGGCTCCAACGCTCCTACCCCGGGGCCCTGATTCAAAAACAAACCCGCAGGAGAAATACAGGAAAGACAGTCCCAGCGCAAAATGCCTCTCGTCCAATCTTCCTCGTCGACACGAGCCTCGATCACCCCCCAAGCTGGAAAATGCAAGGCTCTTATTTTTTGAACCAAACCGGACCAGGCCAAATTTTCCTGTATTCGCAGATGTCCTGGGCACAAAGCCTGTCCCATGGACCAGTCGACTCGCATTTCCATACGTACCTCAGCAGGCCACACAGCCCTCTAAGGTTATGGACGACTCTAAACGATCTTTTGCACGGAATTTGGAAAAATATTTTACATGGCGTTTCTCTGTTTAGCTCGTGACTAGGCGAAAAGCGGGCTGCTTAGGGTCATCCTACCGATCCTCGGCGTCATTCTAGGTTGAATAGGGAAACATATGTGTAGAAGTAGACTACCAGAATGTCATCATTTTCTGATTCCAAAGCCCACAATGTCAACAGTCGGGAAAAAGGTTCCATCCATCAGCCTCTTTTCCCGAGAAAACGACGTTTGGCACGCCTTTTGTTAAGTTTTTGGGCATGGACAACTACTCGTTTAAGCTTCTGCAGGTGGCGAAGACCCCAACCCACCGCGGAGCGATCTTTCAGATGGAGGCGGACGACAAGGGTTTGGCCCTGATCGAAGCCAAAGTCCAATCCCTTAAAGTTTATGTTCTGGTGGATCCCGACAGCGACCAAATCATGGAAGCAAGATTTTTCACCTATGGCGGGCCAGTATTCACCGCCTTGGCGGAAACCCTGTGCACACATCTGCAGGGTTCCCCGGTTACGCTCATTCCAAAAATTGAGGTCAATGAGCTGGAAAAAGAATTACGCGATGAGCCTGACAAGACCGCCCTTCCCCCGGACACCCAGGAACTGGAGGCGGTCCGCGCCCTGATCGCCGAATTGGACAAGGGTTACCCAGAGAAAAAAAACGTTGCCCTAGCCGCCCGGCAGGCCCGCGAAGCCTCGCACTACCGCCGTCACACCGCAGAAGGCCGCAATGAGGCGGACAAGGAATGGTTCACCCTGGACGAAGTCGAGAAGCTACGCCGCATCGACGACTGCCTGGATAAAAATGTACGCCAGGCTTTGCATCTGGATGGCGGTGGCCTGGAAATTCTCGAACTGGTCAACGGAACCAAACTCCGCATCCGTTATCAGGGCGCCTGCAGCGGTTGTGGCGCGGCCACTGGCGGAACATTGATTTTCATCGAGAACCAGCTCCGGGAAAACGTGTACTACAACCTGAGCGTCGAGCCGGAAATGCCGGAATGGATGGCCGAGCCTGGAATTTCCCTGTATGACTGAGCCTCA
This sequence comes from Fibrobacteraceae bacterium, assembly GCA_035470605.1. Taxonomy (GTDB): domain Bacteria; phylum Fibrobacterota; class Fibrobacteria; order Fibrobacterales; family Fibrobacteraceae; genus CAIRAY01. The sequence goes on along the minus strand of DATIQS010000397.1, from coordinate 31 downwards.
AGCCACCAACCCCTTAGATTCGGCGTACAAG
>DATIQS010000396.1:0-12283 GCA_035470605.1 Fibrobacteraceae bacterium | reverse complement strand
GGTTTCAACTCACGCCCCCGTGAGGGGGCGACAACGACAACTGCTACCCTTTGTGAATGCAAGCATCCAGAGGGTGATTTCGCTAACCTTCCCGCAGTCATCACCAAGAAGGCTAGAGACAAACATAAATTTTCAAAAAGCTGCGATTCCTTGCAAAAAACGCATTCGCTAAATGTCTGGGCAAACAATGGGGCTATGGTTTAGCGAAGGTCAAACCATCAATAGTCCGTGCATGTCTGGGGGTTTGGATGCTCCATGATGCTCCACTCTGCGTTCCCAGTTGGAACCTAGAAAATAAAAGCGCAGGCTATCCTCCTTTTCAGAAAACTCTGCGAGCAATCGTTGCTTCAGGGTCTCCCATTGGGCGGGATCCAGCTCGCACTCAAATACGGATTTTTGGGCGCGGATTCCGTAGCTTTCGCAGGCTTTGGCCACGTGTTGCAACCGTCGCCGTCCAGCTGAAGTCTGAGTAGAAACATCGTAAGTCACCAGAACCAGCATTTTATCTCCACAGGAAGGCGGGGTAGTACTCCAATTCCCCGCGGATGTGCTTTGCCAGGAGACGGGCCTGCGCCAGATAGAGAATCCCGGTTTCCATCTCCTCGTCCATAAATGGATGCTGGAGCGTTTCCCTTTTCCGTTTTTGCCAGGCGGCCAGAAATGTTTTCCGCGTCGCGTCGTTCATTTCGACTTCACCGCTTGGCTGGATGCGGAACCCAGAGGCTTCGACCTGCTTCATGTTGATCAGGCTCAACACCAAGCGGTCGGCGATGGGAGCGCGGAACTCCTCCATCAAATCCAGAGCCAAGCTAGGCCGTCCAGGGCGTTCCACATGCAGGAATCCCACATAGGGGTCCAATCCCACCGACTCCAGGGCAGATCTCATATCCAACGCAAGCAGTGAATAGGCATATGACAACAAGGCGTTGACCCGATCCATCGGCGGCCTGCGGTTGCGTCCCTGGAAGCGAAAATCAGGTCCAGGCACGAGAACCAAATGATCGAATACGCCAAAGTATTCTTCTGCGGCGTTCCCTTCGATGCCTCGCAGGGCATCTATTGATTCGCATTTTCTGGCGGAATTCAAGGCTTCATCCATTCGCGACAGCGCAAACTGGATTTTGGGCCCGCCGTCATTTTCTGGATGATTGCGGAGATGGCGTAGCAGAACATTCCTTTGGTTCTGGATTTTGGCCACAACACAGCACCGCGCCACCAGCAACGATCTTTCCTGTTGATCCGCGTCCCGGTACTGCGCCCGTCGCAACAGTACATTGCCATGGACTGGTCCTTGCATGCGCGCCAGGAAACGCCCATGTCCATCGAGATAAGATATGGTCACGCCCTGTTTGGCGCAGTGCTCCGCCAATGGAGGGGAAACGGCAATCCCAAAGCCAAAGCAGACGATTTCGCCCACTTGATGCAAGGGGAATTGCGCCACCTTGGAGTGATCCTTGTGTACCGTGATGGCTTCTCCTTCTTTGTGGACCCAGGCTCCTTCTAGGGTAAGGTACAGCGTGTTCCGAATATGCCTCATCCGAGTAACTCCTGCCGGTATTCGTTTATGCGGGATGTTTGGAAGGCGCGGGGCATGCAAATTTCGACCAGAGAGCAGGCTCGGCAATGTTGCTTTTTTATTGGCTGGGGGAGTTCGTGCGAAAAAAGCAACTCATGGGCTCTCTGAATGAGCAGACCTGTCCGACGGCGCAAGTCCTCCGTCATGGGAAACTCCTCTCGTCTGCGGATTTCTCCGTAAAAGATGGAACCTTCGGGAACCCTCGTTCCCGTCATTTCCTCTAAGCATAAAGCCTGGGCGCAGAGTTGCACTTCATCCACATCAGAGTCCTTGGGCTTGCCATGTTTGAACTCCACCGGACGCAACTGCCAAGTTCCTCGCAAATTCAGCAGGGGAAGCTCAGTTTCTCCATCGTTGATCTTTTCCGCCTCCAGCACATCCAAACGACCATAGATCCCCAAATTCCGGCTTTGGACGTGCAACCATGAATACTGTCGCAGACCACGCCGAAATTCCCGGTAACCCTCGTCCACGCGTTCGTGCAAGGTCCGTCCTTCTGCGGTCAGCCGGTTTTCCGCCCATTCCTGTTCCAGATGGATCAAGCCCCACTGCCTCTCGCAGAACGCGAGATGCTGGAGCCCGGAAATGGCGATGCAGTCTTCGTCGGAATAGGGCATGCGGGTTGGCTAGTCCTTCTTTTTGATTGGCTTGGCTTGCTGAAGGCCCAGATAATTTTCGTTAGTGACAACCTTGCGGCCTGATTTGTGTTCCAATTCCTTTCTGGCCTTGCCAGCGATATTTCCGTCCTCCTTTGCTGTCGCTTTATTCTGCACGAAGCCTTGCGCATCCTTGGCCCGGGTAATTTCTGTGGTCGCCGCTTCACCGAGCATGGAAAAGATCAGTTCCAGATCGTTCATATGGTCCCTCAGGTTTTCCCTTTTCAGTCCCTTGACTTTCTTGTATTCGCTTGGAGCCAGTCCAAATGTCGCTTGGGAAATCTCTGCCGTGAGGATCGCATACTCCTTGTCCTTTTGGACGCCCCGATTTTTCCATTCATCTGTCAGCTCTGCACGGATGGCAATGGAGCGCATGCGCTTCTCGATCCAGTCCACCGGATAGCCCTTGGCCTGATAGATCTCACGCGCCCGCTGGCTGGCGAGCTCTGGATTCTCGATCTCCTTGACCCGGTCATAGCCCACCTTGGCGAGCCACTTCTTGAACGGCTCCGCTTTGGGCGATGGGACACTCTGGATGATGCGGAAGATCCCTTCGGTGTTGGCACAGTCGGTCTCGCGCATTTTCCCGTCAGGCGCCGGTAGTTTCAACCCGTGACAAAACGTCACGGGTTGCCCGGAGTCCTCGATCAGACGTTGTTTCAGCTTGCGCCAATAGGCGTTGGGATCGAGGCTCTCTGTCAAGGTGCCGCAGACGTCCGCCACAGAAAACCACCGTTCGTCATTGTGGAGCGTCTTGCGGATTTCCTTGCCCCGGAACAGGGCGATGTGGGACTGGTCCATGTCAGTTTACCTTCTGGATCAGCTGGACTCCCTTGGGCATCTCCTTGTCATTCACGATGACCTCGTAGTCCTCGAATTGGCGTGCCGGACCTTGGGAGCCATCTTTGCGACGCGCGGAAACCCGTTTGAAGAGTTCGTGAGCCGCCGCATTTCCCAGGGCGGATTCATGTTCAAACACGTAAAGTCCCCGTGTGTTCATTTCGCCGCGGGCAGCGGAGTGGTCCTCCCAGAACATCTTTTCCAGGGCTTCCCAGAATAGGACCAGATCCGCTTCTCCAAATCCGGTCTGGGCGGCGAGATTCGCGGAGATAAAGCCATGGGAACGGTAAAGCCCATAGGGGACGGTGTATTTGCGGCCCATGGTGCGGTTGTCTCCTCCCTGCTTTTCCGCTTCGGCTTCCGTGGCCACCGCCATGCGCGTGATGCTGTGCTCCAGCGCGACGATGGGGTCAATGGACCGCGCGAAGGTCATTTGGATGGGACCACGGACTTGGCCTGCGTTCTTTCCTGTGCTCATTACAGCCCCAAAGGTTCGGATGTCAAAATATTTGGAGCACATCCATTTGCGTGCCGCTTCTGTTTTGTCCCCTTTTTCTTTTGATTTGACCTGCTCTTGCTCGTGGGCTTCGTCAATGGCGTTGTTCAGAATCGCTTTCTCTTTTACAAAGATATCGTATCCCGCCTCTCCGTTTTTTGCGATCTGCACAAAGTTGCGGACCTTGCGCTTGAGGCAGACGTCGGTCACAAGACCCATGCCGGTTTCAGCGTCGATGCGGGGCTGGTTGCCTGCGTCGGGGTCGCCGTTGGGGTTGCCGTCCTTCACGTCGAAGAGGAGGACAAAGTCGTAGCGTTTGGTGATGAGCTGGTTTTCCATAGGGTTCTCCTGGGTTAATTCTGGGTTGCTGTTTGGGTTTCAGTTTTTTCTGATTTGGTGAACAATGCCTGACGCTGGTGGTAGTAGCCTACCGCGAAGCGCGCCTGGTCTTCCATGGACAGGTGTGCAGGCATGTCAGCGGGAAGTCCGCTGAAAATCTCGGTCAGGCGCTTTTCATGGGCGGTGCGGAATGCCGGATTTTCCAGTTTGGCCAAATGGTGGTTCTTCAGCTTGAGCAACTGCGGAAAGACCGTGACGGGGCTGGATGATGCGGCTCCGTAGAAGCGGTCGCGGATGGTGGTGTTGATGCCGTGCTGGGCATCCTCCTGGATTTTTTCCAGTACGGCGAAAAGCCGCCCCAGCCGGTAGCCGGGATTGGTGTTGTTGGGGTCAAGTGGCACGGTGAGCTCCTGTTCTTGGTTTGGATGGATTCTTTGAAAACGGTTCAAATAGGCCTTGAGCAAGGATGCGCGCATGCGGGTGACGTTTTGCTCCGCCCGGATGCGGCGTATGGTCTGTTGCAACAATGTCGCGGGATAGGGAAGGCCAGCCAAAATGGCACGGGTCATGTTGCCAGCCAGGTTGGGCGGAATATTGTCAGCCTTGTGCTCCAGGGCAATATCGGTCAGATGCCAAAACAAGGAATACCGCCCCTCGTCTCTGGGGCCACGGGCAATCTCCAGATCGTCGAAGTGCCGCTTGATCTTTTGGGAAAACTCCGCAATGGTGCCCGTATGCCAGAAACGCACCGCGATGCGCGCGGAATTGGGTGCCAGCCCCAGGACAAAGAAGCGCGTTTCCGTATCCGAAATAGCGGCTCCGGTGTCTATGCTTCGGTACAGGTTTTTGACTGCCAGAATGTCACGATCAGGATTGTCCTTGGGTGCCATCGCGAAGAAGAACGGAAAATCGCTTTCAAGTGAATATTTGTCTGTTTGTTCCCGGTCGGACCAGAACACGGTGGAGGCCTCACCCACTTGGATGCGGTTGGGGGAACCATCACTCAAAAGCATATTCAGCGCTTTGATGTAGGCATCAGCAGCCTGTTCAGACATGGGTGCATTGAGATTCTGTTCTTTTCCGTAGGATTCAGAGGAAGGAAGATTAAAGGCAACCAATGTTGCTCCTGCTGACTGAGCTCCCCAGACTCCTTTGATCTTGGAGTGTGTCCTGGGGACTTTCCCTTGCAAACCGGAAATCGGACAGAAAGGCAAGCAGTCATCCGTTTCTGACGACGAGGATGGCTTCGGCAACAGATCGAAAATCTCGTCAATCAAGGGTGATTCTCCATCAATCCGAAAAGCGATGAACGGATTGGCCTCTTGTAGTTTCTTCCAGTCCTCGGTTGGCATCTTCGAGGAAATCTGCAAGCAAGGATCATCCCCTAAAAAAGTTTTTAATGCCTCTAAGGAGGGATGTAGAACACTGGCGAGATCCGAATCGATTCGCTTTTTGAAGCTGGAGAATCGTTCTGCAATATCTGAGCGTCCTCGCGGGTTTGCGCCCAAGGCGTATTCCATTTGGTCCCAAAGCAATCCTGGACGTATGGTTCTGCCAGAACGAATCGGAGCAATAGGGACTAGAAACAATTGTCCCTTCAGTTTTTTCCCTTCTTTTTTCTGGGTATTCTCCATGGTGACAAATTTGCCTTGCTTGTCGATCACCACGAGATAGGGGATCTCCTTCCATTGGAATCCCTGCGGTGCCGCATCTCCGCCTAATGCCGCCTTCCGCTGGTAATAGTCATACAACGATTGCAGGATCATAGGCCCTCCTTTCTGTCTGTGGACGTGCCTGCCGAACCGACTGCTTCCAGGAAATGGTCGGGGCCGGGCAGGTGTTTTTTCAAATCGCGTGGCAGTTTTCGCGTAAGCTGGAATTCTGAGACGCCCATCGGCTTTTCGATGCCGCGCAAGGCATATTCCACATCAAAAAGATCCCGGTCAGCGCATAGGATAATGCCAATGGACGGATTCTCGTCCGGTGCCTTCACATGGGTGTCCAGAATGTTCAGATAGTAGTTCATTTTCCCGGTGTGCTCGGGCTCGAAGGCTCCCGCCTTGAGCTCCAATGCCACCAGGCAACGCAAGAAACGGTGGTAAAAGAGCAGGTCCAGGAAAATCTCCTTGCGCCCCACCGCAACCCGGTATTGGTTCCCCATAAAAGCGAAGCCATGTCCGAATTCCAGTAGCACGTCGCGGATGCGTGTCACCATGGCGGATTCGATTTCGCGTTCGCGTACTGGCGGTTCAAGCCCCAGAAATCCCAGATCATAGGATTCCCGCAAGCTGGTTGAGGCCAATTCCGCCTGCCGTTCTGGAAGCCGATCACTGAAATTGTGGGCCTTCTTCATTCCTCGACGAGCCCAGGCGTTGGCTTTGATCCTTTGGATCAGGTCGTCGCGTGACCAGGAACCTGTGGAAGTCTCCCGCAAATAAAATTCGCGGGCATCCCGATCTTTGACCTTCATGAGAATCACAAGATTCAGGCTCCAGGGAATTTCTCTCACCAGCTGTGAGAGAATTGGGTCATCCTGATATTCCTTGCGAAGATGCCGCATATTCCATAGGCTTTGAGGTGAGATAGTCATGCGGACATCACCTAATAATTGCCGGTAGCCAATTTGATCTTCTATGCTGTCTCGGCAGTTCATCGTTTCACCTCCTCGCTGTCCTTGGGCGGAACCTGGATCACCCCATGGTCCATCTGCGCCCGGAAGAACATGGGCTTGGGGTAGCCTCCCTCGTCTTCCACGTCATCGCCGAAGTCCATGTCGTACAACATAAAGCCCAGATCGCGGGTTTCCTGGATGGCCGGGCGTGCTGTCGAGGCTTCTTCGGGATTTTCCACCAGCCGGAAGGCACAGCTGAATTCCCGGCAGCCGAGGTAGGGCTGGTTGAAGCATTGCCCCTTTTTCGCCCGGCGCTCAAACATGGCGTTGTACTTGCCTGGGTTTTCGTCCTTGGCCAGGTCCAGCATTTCCCGGGGGTCGGTCAACGCGTCCGGCAATGGGCGCGCGGCCTGGATGCGTTTGGAGGGATGGATGAACTCCAGCTCCGCATGAATCCGGTAAGCCACATCGCGTAGGAACAAACCCGCGCGTTGCTGGCGGTCCTCCTCAATGAGAATGCCGTCGCCGCGTTCAGAGGCGACTTTTGCCACCTCGTTGCGGCGCACCGAGGTCCATGTGATGGGTTTCAGCACTTCGATCTTCTGGACATTCCAGCGGATGGCGGGCTTCCAGAAAATGGCGGTGAAAATGGCCCGGGCCGCAGAAGGCGTGATCACATCGTAGCTGACGCGTTCCACCTTCATTTCCGGGCGGGTAAAACAGGCGAATTCGCCCTCAACCTCAAGACAGAATACTTTGTTCACCATTCCCTCCATTTCCAGGCGGAGTCCCGTTGCATGAGCAGTTTGTCTGCGGTGTTGAATCCCTGGTTGGTGGCCAGGCCCGTCCAGGAGATGCGGATCTCCGTGCCGTTGTCCGCCTGGATTTCCTGCTCTTTCCGGAATTTTCGATCCAGAACCAGCAGGGATCCAAAGACCTCCTTGAATTCGGCGCGGCGGGCCAATTTGGACAGCTCTTCGCGCATGCGGGTTTCAAAACCGGCCCATGATTTCTGGCGGCATTCCCATAAGTCCTCCATGCCCTGGTCCTGCATCCAGCGGCGGATCAGCAGCACCGAGGCCAGATGCTTCACTTGCTTGTGGTAGAGATCGCGCAAGGAAACCGGGGTCAGGTCCTTGGAGCGGATTTCGCCCACTGGGTGCACCCATTCGCCTTCCGCATTCACCAGCTTCATCTGTTTCAGCCTCCGGTAGGCGCTCCAGAATACGGCGGTGGAACGCAGGCGGCGCAGGGAATCCTTCTCGGATGAAGCCAGGAACCAGCCGAAGCATTCGCCATAGCTGGATTCATCGTCGAACAGCAAATCGATGCGGCGGGCTTCGTTGAAACGGCCATGAACCAAGTGCCAGGTAAGTGGCAATGCTTCACGCATGGACAGCAAAGGTGCCCTGATGTCTTTGAGCGATTGGCGGTCGAGCCAGGAGCGGCGATAGTGATATTGCCAGCCCAAGGCCTGGACCCGGGCCTCGATCTTTTTATGGATGGGATCTCCGGCGCGGATGTCTGCGCTTTCCACCGGATTCTGGCGGTTGTTGGCGGCCGTGACCCGGCGCACAAAGTCATCGGTGGAATTGTCCTGGATCACCTTGACCAGCACCACGGGATCCAGGGCCTGTTTGGACGAACCTTGCCAGCTCCCAAAAGCGTTGAGTGTCTGCGCTCCGTTGAGAATCCGGGGTTTGCTGATGCGTAGCACTCCGTTCCCCTTGGATTTCACCGACTCTAACCCGGCCACGGTCATTCCGTTATGCAGGAAAGGAAATTCCTCCACCGAGCCCTTTCCCGCCATTTGCGTAAAGGCCCGTTCCAGGCTCCGGTTGGTGGGCGTGTCCCCCAGCCAGGTGCGGATGTTTTCCGAAAGCATGGGGCTGGTGCCTTTGCCTAGCAGGGCTTCCATGCGGTTCTGGTGCTCCAGCAACTGGGACAGTTTGGCAAAGCCGATCCACATTTCCCCATTGGAGCACTGGCGGTGCGCAAGGGACTCCTCTTCCATTTGGAGATCCAGGACATCTTCCTTTAACGTGTCCACCTTGGCTTGGTCCACAAAATGCACATCGGCAGTGACCTTGATGTCCCAGTTGTACCCTGTTTCTTCTTGGTCGTTGAACAGTGCGCTCAATGCCTTGCGTAGCCGCTCCAATTCGCGGGTCGCCAGGTCACGGGTTGCGTTGTCCGACCTGGACTTCGGAAAAAAGAGCAATAGGCGGATCTCTCCCTGAGTTTGGGCGACGGATGTGTCCTGGTTCTCTTCCTGGATTTTCCACAAGTCCAGAGGAAGCGCGGAGGATACTTGGGCGGTCAACATTTTCACCTCCTCATCCGTCGAAAATTTTTGGGGCGCGAACAGCCCTTGCAGGAAGCGGATCAGTCCGTTCCGCTCCTGGGTGGCCGCGGCAGAAAATGCCTGCGCGTCTCCGCTTTCGTAACGGAAGAGATGGAGCACGCCCTGGTCGTAGCGCCAGGCATGCACGAAGTAGCCATCGGGGAAGAATTTGTCCTTCACCTGCTCGCGGATGCCGGTGGTCAGCGGGTCGAATCCTGAGATGGCGATGAAGTGGCTAAACGCCCAATCTGGTAAATCACTCATGAGAGCCTCCGTAGAAAAGGTGCTGTTCAACATATAAAATCCATTCCATCAAACTCCGGGCCCTCCATCCGCAATCCGAAGGTGGTGTCGTAGAGTGCAGGAACGCATTGTGCCCAGATGCCTGTCGGTCCTTTGGGTCCTGGGATTTCCTCAATGGCACCCTGTTCCCACAGCGCGCTCCAGACGTTTTGCGGGACGGTCACCGTGAAGCGTTGCAATTTTCGCATCAGGTTTCTGCTGGGGCCAGTGAAGCGCAATTCTTCCAGAATTTTCCGGCTGCCGCGGTTCCTTCCTTTATTTTCAAACCAGACGGCAACGCTCTTCTGGCCTGCGTCGTCGATTAGCTGGAAACGCTGGGCGGCGGTGCGGAACTGGAATTGGAGGTAGGGCGCATCGGACCCGGCCAGCAGGTCCAGAATGCGCTTTTCATCAAAGGAATTGACCTTGTTATAAAAGCATTTGAAATACAGTTGAAACGCTTCGGGTTCCAAGGTTTCAATCTTGGGCCTGTGCAGGCGAAACATCTCTTTGCCGGCATCCTCTCCTTTGCGCAACAATCCGATGGGAGCGGGCTTGAGTGGCTGAAATACCACGACTTGGCCTAGGCTATCCAAACGGCCTTCCCGGTTGCAACGTCCGGCCGCCTGGGCGATGGAATCCAGTCCCGCCATGGCCCGGAAAACCACGGGGAAGTCGATGTCCACGCCAGCCTCTACCAGTTGCGTGCTCACTACGCGGATAGGTTCTCCTCGTTGCAGTTTCTCCTTGATCTCTTTGACGACCAGGCTACGATGCTCGCCGCACATCAATGCGGAGAGGTGAATGGTCCCTGCGGGGAGCAGGGCGTGCAGATCCCGGCAGTCCTGGCGGCGGTTGACAATGCAAAGGACTTGGGGTTGTTTCTGCATTTCCTGGGCGATTTCATCCCAAGGGCAAGGAGTTCCTTCCTGCCAGAGCGTCACCCGCGTTCTGCGCATTTGTGCGGAAAGGTCCAGTGGATTGCGCATCAATTCCCGAACCTGTTCTGCGGGGATTCCTTCGAACCCACCTTTGCCGAGAGGCACGGGGGGTGTGCCAATGTGGCCGGTCAGGGCGGGTTGCGTTGCGGTGCATAGGACCACGCTGGTGTGAAAATACGCAACCAGACCTTGCAATGCCGAAAGGATGGGTTTCAGGTATTCAGAGGGCAGGGTCTGGGCTTCGTCCAGGATGATGACGGAGTCAACGACATTGTGAAGCTTTCGGCAGGAACTGGTGCGGGCCGCAAAGAGGGATTCAAAGAGTTGCACGTTGGTGGTCACCACGATGGGGGCATCCCAGTTTTCCGTGGCCAATTTCGATGCGGTTGTTTCCCGTTCCGGGTCCAGATTGCTATGGTGCTCCAGCACATTCTCATCGCCAAAGACTTGGCGTAGCGTCTCCGCCGTCTGTTCGATGATGCTGGTGAAAGGGATAGCGACGATGATGCGTTCTTTGCCAAACGTCAGTGCATGGTCCAGGGCGAATCCCATGGACGCGAGGGTCTTTCCGCCTCCGGTGGGGACGGACAGGGAAAACCAGCCTGGTTCGAGGTTCGCCCCGGTACGGCAGTCCTCCAGAATTTGTCTGCGCAAGTCGTTGACCGGAGAATTCATGGATTGGGCCATCAAGGCCTCCATGTGCCTGTCATAGCGAATCCGCAACTCCTCCAAGGATGTTCCGGGTTTGCGTTGTTCCGCATTCCCGGGATTCATGAAGGCTTCCGCATCCAGAAAATCCGCGTCCACGAGGCAGGAAAACAGCATGCGGATCCACAGGTGCGACCAGAGTTGGGTTTCTTCTTGGCTTTTGATCGGAAAGGAACCTGGCAAATTCACATTCAATAAATCCTGGGGAATTTTTCCGGTTTTGGCTTCTTCCCAATGACGCCCTTCCCTCAGACGTTCCTCCAGTCCTTTCCCTTTGGCTTCGTCGCGTTGCCAATCCGGCAGGCCGGTATGGTGCCCAGCGATCAGATAGGCGAGAAGTTTCCCAATGCTTTTGTTGCGCGAACAAGCGAAGATCGCCCCTGCCGCCGTGTGGTCCACCTTGCCGGTGCCGCCGTCGTTGACCTCATCGGACTGGTAACCGGAGTTTGTCCGGATGTAGTCCTGCCAGGCGGGTTTGTATTTGCCCAGGTCGTGCCAGAGTCCAGCGAGCTCTGCCCAGTCGCCCGACTGGAAGGATTGCGCGGCGTCCTTTGCCCGGGAAGCCACTTGCCGCAGATGCTCCTCCAGGGACTGTTCCTGCCAGTCCCCTTTGGCCTTCTCCCTCACATGCGCGATCGCCTTCATGTTCGCTCCTTGTCCGTTTCCATTGATTTTCAATATAAATCCGTACAAACGATAGAAAATGTCGCAACGTCCTTTTCGTGCCAAAAACGGTTCTTTCCAGGGAGTCAATAACCGCGCATCCTGTCAAAAAAGAAACTCCGCACGGCATGCTTTTCGCGGGCTGTCGCGCTGAATTCGACACGACATCTGCGCCGCGAATTTCGTGCCGCACGACGTATTCCCTTTAGACAGGATGAACCTCGGCACGAGAAACAGGATTTACAGGATAAAACCAAGCCGGGAAACGACATTCCCAAGCGTAGCGCAGGGAATCCCATTCTGCGTTCCTTGTGGGGTAGCCGCTTCGCGACAATGACTGTCCTGGCCATCCTGTCAATCAGGCTTCAATCCTGTTCATCCTGTCAAAACAAAAACACCCATCGTAGCATTGCGGAACGGCATGCTTTTCGCGGAATGTCGTGCTGAATTCGACACGACATCTGCGCCGCGAATTTCGTGCCGCACGATGACCTCTTTTTTGACGGGATGAGCCCCAGCAAGCCCAGGTAGGATACACGCGCTGAGCTTGTTTGCACCCTGATCCAGGCGCTTGCGAAAGCTAGCTGGTGATGTGCACAAAATTGGGCCCTCATTCGTCTATGACAATATCTGCGGATGTCCGCAGATGCATAGGCGAGGTATTCATGGCAAAGACAACAACACCCTCACGCTACTTAAACCTGTTCACCGATTTTGCCTTCAAATGGCTGTTCGGAACGGAGCAGAACAAGGACCTGCTCATTGACTTCCTCAACACGGCGCTTGAGGGCGAGCACCGCATTGTGGATTTGCAGTACCGCAACAGC
>DATIQS010000395.1:0-19976 GCA_035470605.1 Fibrobacteraceae bacterium | reverse complement strand
CAGGTCGAGATGGAATAGGAGAGGAAGGGACTCCAGGATTTCTCGTTGATGCCGCGCTAGGGAGGATAAATGGAATTCCTTCCGCCGCAAATTTTCCTGCCGCATCAAATCGAAATTGCGCTGTAAGGCGCTCGGGTGTGAAAAATGGATCACAAAAGCCCCGCGTTGTTGCACAAGTGTATCACTTTGCCAGAGGGATTCCAAGAATGAATCTGGTTCTCAGCGCTCCGGCGTTGTCTCAATGGCCTGATTCAGGCGCTTGGCCTCATCCTCCCAAGTCTGGGATGGTGGAAGAGACCTAGGCGTTTCCGTATAACGAACCCACAGGATTTTTACATAGGCTCCGAGCAACATGGACAAAATCACGACAGTCCATCCCAAAAGTTTCCAGCGGAAAGAGGGTTTGGAGCGGAGAACATAGGTGCGTCGGAAAAACACGGCTCCCCTCGTTCAACTGGATTTATTCAACCAGGCGCGTAATTCACGAATGGCGGCCCCCCGATGGCTGAGTGCCTTTTTTTCTTCATGAGTCATTTCTGCAAAGGAACGCGGATATCCTTGAGGCTGAAACACAGGGTCATATCCAAAACCTTGATCCCCGCGAGGGCTTTCCAGAATTTGGCCTTGGCACTCTCCATAAAATAGGTGGACAGAACCCGGCTGCTCCAATTCCGCAGGCCGAAGCCAGCATAGGGCACAAAAAAAACGAGCCTGCCTGTCGCGATTTCCAGAAAGATTCTGAAGCAGCTTCCTGTAATTTTCCTCATCGCTGGCGCCTTCTCCAGCATAACGGGCTGTAAAAATTCCTGGGGCCCCACCAAGGGCCGAAACCTCAAGGCCGGAATCATCCGCCAGGACAGGCCAATCAAGGCCTTGTTCTCGAAGGAAGCAAGCCACGGCCTGGGCCTTTATTTCAGCATTTGCCGCAAAGGTGCTCCCATTTTCAACAATCGCAGCGTTGAAGCCAATATCACGGAGGGTATGAAAGGCAAAAGAGTCCTCGCCCAGAATCTTGTTGAATTCTTGGACTTTTCCGGGGTTCCCTGTAGCGATGACAAGATCGTTTTTGGACATGAAAGGCAAAATAGCATCTTGGAATCGCCTTTTCTATTATTTTTGATTTCTCTTTCCGAGGTGCGCATGTCCTTTCAGAAAAAAATTCTTTGTATCGGTGCTGGTTACGTTGGCGGCCCAACCATGGCTGTCATCGCGGATAAGTGTCCCCAATATCAAGTCACGGTCGTAGATATCAATCAAGACAGAATTAACGCCTGGAACTCCTCCCATTTGCCCATTTTTGAACCAGGATTGCTCGACGTGGTGGAACGTGCTCGTGGAAGAAATCTCTTCTTCAGTGCGGATGTCGAGGCGGGGATCCGAGAGGCGGACATCATTTTCGTGTCGGTAAATACGCCAACCAAAACCTTTGGCCACGGTGCTGGATATGCTTCGGATTTGCAGTATCTGGAAAAGACCGCTCGGCGCATCCTGGAAGTCAGCGATGCTCCTAAAATTATTGTGGAAAAAAGCACCCTGCCAGTACGTACCGCAGAAGCAATGCAGCGTATTCTGGACTCCAATCCGAAAGGCATCCATTTCGAAATTCTTTCCAATCCAGAATTCCTAGCCGAAGGCTCAGCCATCAAGGATTTGAACAATCCAGACCGTGTCCTCATTGGAGGGCAGGACACCCCACAAGGGCAACGTGCCTTAGCGGAAGTGGTAAACATTTATGCGAACTGGGTACCTCGGGAGCGCATCATCACCACCAATGTTTGGTCTTCTGAATTGTCAAAACTCACCGCAAATGCATTTTTGGCACAACGGATTAGTTCCATCAATGCGATCAGCGCTCTATGTGAAAAATCCGGTGCCAATGTGGATGAAGTCGCCTTCGCGATCGGGAAAGATACGCGCATCGGTTCGAAATTTTTGAAAGCCTCAGTGGGATTTGGCGGCTCGTGCTTCAAGAAGGACATTCTGAACCTGGTGTATCTCTGTCGCCATTTCGGACTACCAGAGGCCGCTGATTATTGGGAATGGGTCGTTCGTCTAAACGACTGGCAACAGCACCGTTTTGTGGATCGCATGCTTGAACACATGTTTAACACAATCGCGGGGAAACGCATCGCTGTGTTTGGTTTCGCATTCAAAGCCGATACGGGAGACACCCGAGAAACCCCGGCTCTCACTGTGGTGCGAGATTTGCTCGCCGAACATGCTTTTCCCGTGATTACCGACCCAAAAGCCCTGCCTGAGGCAAAAAGGGAACTGCGCGATGCAGCAGGTCTTCTAGAATTTACGGATGATCCCTATGCAGCGGTTCGGGATGCTCATGCGGTTGTTATTTGTACCGAATGGGAGTCCTTTTCACAACTGGATTACCAGCAGATTTATGCCTCTATGCAAAAGCCGGCATTCCTTTTCGACGGTCGGAGCTTGCTGGACCACCAAAAGCTCTATGAAATTGGTTTTGAGGTCGTGTCCATAGGTCGCGCGGACTTGACGCGCCTCTAATTCTCTGGCGTCTAGTGACAACAAATCTCCGTTTTCGCCCGCTGTTGCACCATCACAAGGCGGGTCTTTATTCTCCGATTTCCTGTGCTTGTCATTGTTGCAATCGTATTGAGCATTTGTCTGTACGAGTCGGAAATCAGGTTTTGCTGCAGGACATCTCTTTGCATTTGCATTGTGGAGAGATTACCGCCATTATTGGCCCGAATGGTGCCGGAAAAAGTACTCTGTTACGCGCCTTGACAGGAGAAATGTCCTGTTCTGGTCATATGGAATTTCTAGATGCTTCCGGGCATTTATATGCCAAGCCAAGTCTCGGCTATGTACCGCAAAGTCCGCATTTTGAGCTTGGAATGCCGATGACCGTCCTCGATTTATTTGCTGCGACGTTGTCTCGATTTCCAGTCTGGCTAGGAACCCGCATGGCCCTGAAGCGGCGAGTGTCCGAGCTCTTATCGCAGGTCGGGGCAGAAGATTTATTGCATCGCTCGTTAGGGGCTCTCTCTGGCGGGGAACTGCAGCGGATTTTGCTGGCCTTGGCCTTGGAACCTTGCCCCAATTTGCTTCTGCTGGATGAGCCGTCTTCAGGCATGGATGCAAATGGCCGCCGGATGTTCTATCAGATCGTAGATCAGGTGCGCAAGCAACACGATTTGGCCATTTTACTGGTCTCTCATGATTTTGGAGAATTGCTCAACCTTGCCGATCGCGTCGTGCTTTTGCACCAGAAAATCCTATTGGATGGAAAACCAGCTGATGTATTTGCGCATCCCCTCTTTCAGGAAATTTTCGGGACCCTGTTTTCTGGAGGGAAAACCTAATGCAACTCTGGTATTCCCTGGTTGCCTTCTTGCCGTTCGAATGGGCACAATCCGACGGATTCTTGTTCATGAAACACGCACTGTTGGCGGTATTGCTACTGATGCCCGTTCTGGGGCTAGCGGGCACTGCGGTCGTGCACCACAGAATGGCATTTTTTTCTGATGCATTAGGACATGGAGCCTTTACCGGTGTGGCAATTGGGAGTCTAGTGGGCTTGGCGCATCCCCAAATTTCTTCTCTTCTATTCGCTCTTCTGTTTGCTGTCCTGGTAACATGGGTGCAGCACTCCACTCGCATGGGACGCGACACGGTGATTGGTGCCTTAGCCTCTCTTTGTGTGGCCATTGGCGTTTTCCTGGCGACTTGGAATGGCCGTAGCATTGGGCGTTTGGCTAATTTTCTGGTAGGGGATCTGTTGAGTGTGGCGCCACAGGATCTCGGAATCGCCCTAATCTTAGCTCTTCTGTTTTTTCCAATCTGGGTATTCCTGGGAAATAGGCTGCTGTTGTTAGGTTGTAGCTCTAGTTTAGCGATTAGTCGCGGCATTCGTCCTCTCTGGTTGGAAATGACTTTTGCGGGTTTGCTGGCTGTGGTGGTCACGTTCTCTTTACAGTGGCTTGGCCTATTAACGGTGAACGCTTGCCTAGTCTTACCCGCCGCGACGGGACGCCTTTTGGCTCGTAGTGCACGATCCCACGCCTATTGGTCAATCGGGCTTGCCACATTCTGCGGCTTAGTGGGCCTGTTGGCAAGCTGGTACGCAGACTCTGTAGCCGGAGCCAGTATTGTCATGGCCTTAGCCGTGGCATTTTTTATCGCTCTTTTCCTGGCTAAATGGCGCCGCTAAAGTTACGGAACGAGGCCGGGTGATACACACGCGGCGCTGCCGCTTAGGGCCGACGCAATCATCGCCAGAATGAGCCGAATTGGAATATCGTGGCCCTAAAAATTAAACAGTTGCAGATCGGTCAATAACTGAATCAACTTCTGTTTCTGAATAGGCTTTGTCAAATAGCCATCGCATTGCTCCCGAAATGCGGAAAAGACATTGCTTTTATCGTTAAGAGCGGTCACCATAACTACCTTAGAACTATGCAGTCCCATACGAAGAGATTGCGTTTCCGTTTCTCGGATCCTGTGGAGAACCTCATGCCCATCCATGCCTGGCATCATGATGTCCAGACAAATTAAATCATAAGGACCCCGTTCCGCCCGGCTAGATTCAAATGCTTGTAATGCCTCTTCTCCGTCAGCGGCCGCATGGCAAACACCAAACGGTTCGAGTAGCTTCTGCAACAACAACCTACAGGTGAAGTCGTCTTCGACAATCAATGATTTCATGTCTTTCCTCCTTTGCCAGGATATGGAAGCCATCGGCGTAATACGGATTCCAATTCTTTACGAATAATGGGTTTGGCCACGTAATCATTCATCCCGGATTCTAGACAGCGTTCCCTATCCCCCTGCATGACGTTCGCGGTCATGGCCACGATGGGAATTTCTGGATGGAGCACCTTGGCTTCTCCCGTACGAATTTTTCGCGTCGCCTCAAAACCATCCATTTCTGGCATCTGACAATCCATTAGAATAAGATGAAAAGGCTGTTGCGCCAGACTCTGTAAGGCCTCAATTCCATTGGCCGCGACTTCGACTTGTACACCTAATTTTCGTAGAATTGCTTTGGCTACAATTTGGTTCGTTGGATTATCTTCTACCAGAAGAACGCGGGCTTTGAGCTGCTCCAAAGAGCCCGCCCAAGAAACAAAAGATTCGGGAGTGGATGCTTGAATCGGCTTTTGGTTTCCAAGAATTTGTGCGATGCAGTCCTTCAGATTCGCCTGACGGATCGGCTTAGGCAAGTGAGCAACAAATAAATTTGAATTTGAATCGTTTAATTCAATCCGTCGTCCCAGAGAGGTCATCATGACCAAAGGAAGTTGAGCGAAAGCAGGAAGCTCATGGATTCGTTGGGCCAGTTCATTTCCATCCATGCCTGGCATTTGCATGTCCAACAGAGCCAAATGAAACGGCGGATCTCCTGATGCTTGCAGGATGTCCAGAGCTTCTTGTCCGTCTTTCGCCTCCGTCCAGGAACAACCCCACCGTTCCAGGTATTGTGAAAGCAAAAATCGATTGGTGGCATGGTCATCTACAATCAAAACATGAGCATTTGCCATTACAGCATAATTCAATGGATTTTCAGGAACTTCTTCCTGTACAATTCCGAACCAGACGTTAAACCAGAATGTGGAACCTTTGCCTACTTCACTTTGGACTCCGATTTGTCCGCCCATCAATTCCACGAGTTGTTTGGAAATTGCCAAGCCTAAGCCGGTCCCGCCAAATCGGCGCGTCGTAGAAGCATCCGCTTGAGTAAAAGGAGCAAACAAAGAACCAATCTGCTCTGCGGAGATTCCGATTCCCGTATCTTGTACTTCAACGCGCAGCATAATTTGTCCGCTATCTTCTCCCGCACGAATCACTCGGACATCCACTTCCCCTGCTTGTGTAAATTTAATGGCATTCCCCAGAAGATTCAACAAAACTTGGCGCAGGCGTCCCGAATCCCCTCGAATCAGCAACGGAAGGTTGCCGTCAAACAGAAAAGACAACTCGATTCCCTTTTCAAAGGCTCGGAAAGCCATCAGGTCCATGGCGTCTTCCAACATGGCCTGCAAATCGAATTCCTGGATTTCCAGGTCTAATTTTTTCGCTTCAATTTTTGAATAGTCCAGAATATCATTCAATAGTGTCAGCAGATTTTCTCCGCTATTTCGTACAATTGTTGCAAATTGACGTTGTTGTTCATCCAAATTTGTTTCAAGTAAGAGACCCGTCATACCAATTACCCCATTCATCGGGGTTCGGATCTCATGGCTCATGTTGGCTAAAAATTGGCTTTTAGCCAATGAGGCTTGCTTGGCTTCATTCGCCAACGTCTGGGCCTTTTGCATCGCGTGGCGTAAATCTTCATTCGCAGCCGCCAATTCTAATCGCGAGCGAAACCGACGGATCGCGGTACCCAAAATGTTGGCGCCAGCCGCCAGGATGGCAATTTCGTTTTGCTGCCACGTTCTGGTTTGAGAGATCATTTCAAAGCTGACAAAACCATAAAATTCATGTTCAATGCAGATTGGCACCATACATAGAGCCAGAATGCCCTGGGCATCAAGCCACATTTGCCGTATTGGAGTGAACTGATCCCGAACGCCATACACAGGGATTCGCTTCCGCAAAGAATCAAGCCAATTTTCATCCCCGTCCACCCAAAAAAAGTTTTGGTCCTTTTCTGGCCCTGAAGGTCTTTTCTCCGTAGCATCTAACCACAGATATTGACGGCTGAAAGAACCCGATCTATCCTGATTTTGAGCCTGATTTCGAAAAACTTGGACCCTTTCCGCCTTTACAGCTTGTCCCAGATTGGCCACTGCGGTCATTGCGAATTTGTTCAAATCCGCTCCAGATAACAAGGCTGTGGCCATCGTGGTAAGACCGGTCATCAATTTTTCTTGATATGCCAAATTTTGCAGTGCCTGGTTGCGCTCCTTGTTCACAAGACAAATCGAAATTTGGTCTGCAACATGGCAGAGATATTCGACCTCCTGGGCTTCCCAGACGTGTTGAGAACCCCGATACTCCACAAGGATTAGGCCTCGTAAGTTCGGTCCTGGTTTTACAAAGGCCCCCAGAAGGGCGGTAATAGGTTGCGAATCTAGAAGGAACTCCGAATAGGCTTTCAGGCGAGGGTCTTGGAGCGGATTATTGGAAACAAAAGCTCTGATCTCCTGTAATTTCAGCAAATCATTCGCCAGCATTTCCCTGGGAATGTCTCGGCCTTTGGTAAGGGAATCACTCGTTGCATCATACAGACACTCGCAACGCAAACTCTGTTCTTTTTCGTCCATTAAGAATCCACAAAATCGTTGGATCCCCATGGTCTGACTGACTTGGGGGGCGACTTCTGCCATAAACGTGTGTACATCGCCTTCTTGGATAGAAGGATTCCGAGAGAACTGAGCAATGGAATTCTGTAGGGCTAAAGCCTTGGCCAGGGCATCCTCTTTTTGACGAGAAGCCTTAATGATTTCAGAAAGATCTGTAAATACGTTTAGGGTACAAGGACCATTTCCCGTCTGTAGAATTCTAGAGGTGTAACGACCTTCCAAAAGGCTTCCGTCACGGCTACGCAAGGAGAGCCACTCGTTATTCAAAGATTCTTGTTTACGGCGTTGGTTTAGTTCCGATATGCGCTCTGTGGGTTCTAAATATCCCAATTCTAGGCCTGTGTGCCCAATGCTTTCCTCTGCAGAGAAACCTAAGGTTTTTATGAATGCCGAATTAATGCGCAATAAACGGCCTTCTTGCAATGTGGAGATCGCCATCAAAGATGGACTTAATTCAAAAACCTGCTCAAAAAGGTCCTGTGTCTCTTTTAATTCGCTCAAATCCCGACTTACCCCAAAAAAGGCCGATCGTCCATCCCATTCCCCTAATGAAGCTAAGGTTTCCACCAGAATTTCCGATCCATCTTTTCGAAGCATAGGAATGCGACATCGTTCCTGTTTCCCTGCCATGACGGATTCCATTCCATGAACCAATTCCTCCCTGTATCGAGCGGGCCTTAACTCGAAATAACTCTTTTGACAAATTTCTTCCAGCGAAAAGCCTAAGCTCTGGCAAAGAGCCTGATTTGCGTTCAAAATGCGGCCCTCTTGGGAAACGACTGTTTTGAAGTCCGAAGAAAGATCAAAAAAAGCCTGCAAGTTTTTTTGTGTCCTTTGCAGTTTATTTTCAGCCTGGCACATGTTGGAAAGATCCACAAAGGATTCCAAAAGAATGTTTTTTTCTCCGATCTGATGATGCGATCCTTTTTTCAAAATGGGAATATCCTCTCCATTCGCGCAGCGCAAAAAATTTTCCTCTTCCCAAAAATTCAGGCCTTTGTAACGCCATGGCGAATCCTTGTCCTTTGTTGTGGGGAAAAACTCATCGCAGGATTTTCCGGCAAGTTGAGAGGGCGTGAGCCCAATTTTTTTCAGAGCATGAGAATTGGCATACAGAATCTTATGGGAGGATTCATCAACAAGCATCGTTCCTATAGGTAACGATTCTAAAAATTCTACGGAAAGCCTGATATCCTGGGCGTGACTCAGCGATAGCGTCCCATTAAGAATCGTTTTGTTCCAAATTTCATGGGCTTCATTCACCTTAATTTGGGCGATGGAATGCCAAGCCATTTTGACTAACCGCCCCTCCTTCGCTCTATAGTGTAACAAGGCACAAAAACGGAAACAAGCCTTATTTCAACTTGGCTTATCGTTTCTATGTGTTTTTTAGAATTTAGACGTTGGCGCCGAGACTTATAACAAGGCGCAGGCGTCCTGAATTCGTGCAAGACCCTGTTCCACTTCCTGTTCCGAAACGTTCAGTGGAGGAAGCAGGCGCAAGACATTGGACCCAGCACGATGGACTAGAAGGTCGCAAGACCGACAAGCGGCAACCAAGTCCGCGACGGGCTTACGACTCACCATGCCCAGTAACAGGCCATCTCCGCGTACCTCATCCAGCCAAGAAAATTTTTGAGCAATTCCTTGCAAACCGTTTCGCATTTGCACAGAGCGTTGCTTTACCTGCTCCAGGAAGGCTGGGGCTGACAAAATATCGAGGACCGCGAGTCCTGCTGAACAAGCTACTGGATTTCCCCCGAAGGTCGTTCCATGATCTCCAGGTTTTAATTGTTCCGCGACGGCTTTGGACATAAGGACCATGCCTAGGGGTAGGCCTCCACCCAATGCTTTTGCCCAAGTGGTCAAATCCGCATGCATACCATAACGCTGCGAGGCGGAAATAGAACCGCACCGTCCAAATCCGCATTGAATCTCGTCTGCAATGATCAAAAAACCGAATTCCTCACGAAGAGCATTCATCGCGGAAACATATTCTGGACTGGACAACAGAATGCCCCCTTCCGCGATCAATGGCTCAATCATGACGGCACAAGTCTGATGATTCACGACGCGTTTGAGTTCACCGACGTCGTTCAAGGGAACATGGACAAAACCTGTGGGAATCGGGCCAAAGCCTTGTTTGATGCTGTCCTGTCCTGTTGCAGCCATCGCGCCGAATGTGCGTCCATGGAAACTGCTTTGGATGGTAACGATCTGCTGTCGTTCCGGCCTGTCCTTACGGACAAAATATTTACGAGCGAACTTGATGGCACCTTCATTGGCTTCCGCACCAGAATTGCAGAAGAATGCCTTCCCTCCCTGGGCGCCCCAACCTGTAAGTTCCAACATGCGTTTAGCGAGAGCAATCTGGGGCGCATTCGGATAAAGGTTGGAGAGATGCGTATAGGAACGAACCTGGTTTGATACAGCCTGAATCACCGCCGGATGGGCGTGACCGAGAGCGTTGACCGAAATTCCAGAAACAAAATCCAGAACCTTCCGGCCATCCGCCGTATAGAGCCAGGAGCCTTCACCACGGACAAACTCAATGTCCGCACGAGCATACGTGGATGCGAGGTAAAGATGATCCTGATCAATCAATTTGGCGGATGATGGTTCCATGATTGGCTTCTCCAGTAATCTGTTGCATAAAATGGGTCGCGTCTTTCCAACCAACAATGTGGATGGAGCGCAAACCGCGGGAAATGGAATCCAGGCTAGCGCGGACTTTGGGAATCATTCCACCGGAAATGACCCCTTCAGAAATTAGGTGCTCAATTTTCACCTTGCCCAGAACGGGAATCACCTGTTTGGCGCCATCCAACACACCAGGCACATCACTAATCAGGAGGAATTGATCCGCCTGCATGGCCGTAGCCAGTTCGGAAGCCGCCGTATCTGCGTTTATATTAAACGCACAATTCACGCCAAAGGCAACGGGGGAAACCACCGGGGTCCAGCCCATCTTCAACAGATCGGTCACTAGGCCTGTATTGACCTTTTGAATGGAACCGACCTGCCCCAGATCGGTCTTGCCTTGCATTTGGGTGGCAACCAAAAGTTGCCCGTCAACACCAGAGATACCCACAGCACGAACACCTTGTTCGAGCAACATCCGGACGATCTTTTTATTGACATGACCACTCAAGGTCATTTCCACCATTTTCATGATGCCTGGGGTCGTTACGCGTAGGCCCTCAATAAAATGCGGTTTTTCCTGCAAAAGGGCGATATTTTCGTTGATATCCTTGCCGCCACCATGGACGACCACCACTTGAAAATCCTGTCTGGGGACCTTGGCGACTGCGGAAATGAAATCTGTGAGTTTGGTCTCATCTACCGCTAGAGAGCCACCGATTTTCACAACGACCGTTTGCATGGGCGCAAATCTAGAAAAGGCGCCTGGCCTGAAATGTCTTTTCCGGGAATGTGGATGGATTCTAACAGAAGTATATATTCTGGACATGTCTTTCTTGTCCCCTCTGGCCCCGCTGGGCGTGGGCACTTCAAATCTTGTGGAGTCCTCTCCAGGTGGGCCCTGGCTGGCCGGAAATGTCTGGACTGCCTTCCAGAAACTATGCAGAGACGCACGGAACGACCATTTTGTGTTACGGATTGAGAGTGGGTGGCGTTCTTTTGATCGTCAATTATCCATCTGGAATCGTAAGGCCAGGGGTGAACTCCCCTTGCTGAATTCCGAGAGTCGCCCTCTGGAAGCCTTGCGCCTTTCCCCCGAGGATCGCATGTGGACCATTTTGTATTGGTCCGCTTTGCCGGGCACTTCGCGCCATCATTGGGGGTCTGACCTCGATGTCGTCGATGCGGCAGCGATTCCTCCAGGGTACGAAGTGCAACTCGTTCCGGTGGAATTTGGGGATCGCGGTCCTTTCTCGCGTTTCAACGTTTGGTTGCAGAAACGGATTGCCAAGGATCAAGCCTGCGGTTTCTTTCGTCCCTTTCTGGATGGCGCGGGGGGTGTTCAGCCAGAGCCCTGGCATCTGAGTCATAAAATAACCGCGGCCCATTTTGCGGAAGGCTTCGACGCTGCAATTCTACGGCAACATTTAGAGTCTTCTGATATGGAACTTTTGGGTCCCGTATTGGATAATTTACCCGAAATTTTACGTCGATATGTGTATCCCTATTTTCCCCAAGGTTTGCATCCATGAATTGCAACGCGTATCCAGGACAACGACAAGGCTTTCGCCCATGGGCAGACCAGGGGATTCATTATGTTTCGTTTCAGCCATACGGGATGTCTGCAAGTGGGCTACCGTTGACGTTTCTCCCCTGCCGTGAGGATTGCTGGTTACTGGTATTGGCGGGAACCCATGGAGAGGAGCCCGAGGGAACGGTGGTGTTGTCTCGGGCCTTGCGCCTACTCCGCCAAGCACCTCAGCATACATCTGTTATCTTGTGTGCAAACCCAGATGGATTGCTGTTAGGAACCCGTGGCAATAGCCGCGGGGTGGATTTGAACCGGAATTTTCCGGCTTCCAATTGGCGGGACATTCCCGTAGAAAGTCGTCTCGTGTTGGAAGCCCCTCGTGTCACCCGTCTAAGTCCCGGGGCCGCCCCGGCCTCCGAACCGGAAACGCGTGCGCTGATCGATCTGATCCAGAAGCTTTCTCCCAGAGAAGTCGTTTCCCTGCATTCTCCATTAGGTTGTGTGGATTGCCCGGAACCCACACCGCTCGTGCAACGTCTAAGTGAAAATTTGGGTTTACCCTGGGTGCAATCCCCTGGATATGAGACGCCGGGCTCTTTTGGCAGTTGGTGCGAGGAGAATGGTCTTCCCTGTATCACCTTGGAATTTCCTAGAGAACCATTAGAAACGTTGGCGGCTGACTATGCAGGGCCGTTGGCAGAATTGTTGTTTTAACGAAAAGGAAGTGTATGTCCAATGATGAATGGATGACCCTGCAAACCTATGCTAGCGCCGAAGAGGCTCAGCCACTGATGGAGCTTCTGCGTGAAAACCAATTGACCTACCAGTTGGTGGAAGATGCGCATAAGACGGGGGACTCTTTGAACCTGCAATTGGAAAACAGGGGTATTTCCGCATTTCACGTTCAGGTTCTTTCCAAGGACATTGACCGCGCCAGCCGCATTCTGGACTTGTCTGCAGGCAAGCTCGTCCAAGAAATTGAAGAGGACGATTATATTTCCAAATTTTCTGAAGAGGAGTTGCTGGAAATTCTGCACAAACCCGATGAATGGAATCAGACAGATGTTCAGTTGGCCCTGAAATTCCTCCGGGAACGAGGCCACGAAATTCCAGATGATCAAGTCAAAGAGTGGTTTCTGCAGCGGCTGCATGATCTGGAACGTCCAGAACCGCCGTCCACGGCCCTGCTGCTTCTGGGATATGGGTTTTCGCTGTTGGGGGGAATCATCGGCTGTATGATCGCAGTACAGCTTTTGTTGTCTCGGAAACGGCTGCCAGATGGCCGCAAAATTCTGATCTATAGCTCCAGCGCGCGCCTCCATGGCCGTATTATGTTAGGCTTGTCCATTATGGACATGGCTGGACTCGTGGCGTATTTCTCCGCCTAACGCATGCGCTTACGCCGCTACCTCGCATCCCTGTCTAGTCCCGGTTGGGTGGCGGTATTTCTGTGGATTGCAGCGGCAGAACTTCTGCTGGGAACTCTGTGTGGGGGTTCCCGGTGGCCAATCGCTTTGGGTCAAATTTTTTTGCATCCACTAGGACTTCCCCTGTTGGGTTTCCTGGGGGGGCTGTCTCTCCTGGCCTATTTGATTGTGCGATGGCCCTGGAACGGGAATCAGGCAGGCCTTTTGTTGCTGCATGGTGGCCTGCTAGGTTTTCTGCTTGCGCTGGGGGTTACGCATGAACGTTCACGAGAAGGCGTAATCGATCTTATGGAAGGGAGGGAGACGCGGGAGGCTCTCTCTTCCTCCCTTTGGGAATTGGTGGGTACCCGGCAGGACGATTCCGAGAGAACCAAGGCTACCTTGCCCCTAAAAGGGATTATACCAGGAGACACCTTCGATTTGGGGCTGGCTGGCCCCGTACTGGTGGTTTTGGAATTTTTGAAGAATGGACATCCCGGTCCAGGCAATCATCTAGTCCCAGTTTCGGGGCAAGGCGCCCCAGAAGAGCCAAAACCAGCGCTTATTTTACAACGGCTGGACAGGAAAGACACATTTTCTTTAGCGCCTGGGATTCCTTGGAGAGGGGATTCCGCACAACGTATTTTTTTGCGTCGTCAACAGATGCCCCTTCCGTTTTCCATTCAACTTCTGGGCATTGCGCCGGACGTGTCATTACAGATCACAGAGAATGGCGTGCCACATCCGGTGATACTTACCGCAATTCAGCCCATACAAATAGAGAGTCATAGACTTTATCTGCAAAAAGTCTGGGAGGATTCCCTTGGCCGGCGTTATTGCCAACTGCGTGTGGTTTCAAGTCCTGGAAGTGCAATTGCACCCCTTCTTCTCCTAGTGGGCGCGTTGGGTCTCGGAATTCATTTGTGGACACATCGGCCGAAATCCCGTTCGTATTACACCGGACTTCTGTTGGCTTTTTGCGCTTGTTTGCCCGCTCATGGAGCAGAGACGGTTCGCGTCCATTGGGACTCTCCACTGAAATACCCCATCCAGATGGACGGGCGCGTAAAACCGGTGGAGGTTTACGCACGCGAGCTTCTGCGTGAGGCTTCAGGAATGGACCCTATTTCCGGGGTGGACGGGAAGGGTCAGAAGGTGCGTTTATTTGCAGAAGAGTGGTTTTTGGATCTGCTACTGGGACGCCCTCAGGATTCCATCCCCGTGTTCCTGGTGGAAAATCCGCAGACACGGGACGCCTTAGGCTTAGAAGCCCCGGCTCGCAGTCGATATGCGTGGTGGCAAATTCAATTAAGGGCCTCCCTTCTGGGCTCCCTGCAAAGGCAAATTCTGGCGTTGCCTGTGGCTTCGAGGAATCCCTGGCAGAACGATCTGCTGCGGTTGGCGGATGCTTGGGAACGCAGCCAGGCCGTTCGTCATGCGTTGGATTCTCTTCCCATAGGCGTTTTCCCTGGAGACGCGAAGGCCGCCCTTTTGTGGCGACAGATCCGCGTTGCCTGGCTTCAGGGGGATTCTCTTTCCTTCCGAAAAGCCAGTTTGACTCTTGGTCAGGAAATTGCGACCCGCGCAATACACCAAGGTGTCCGTCCCTTGGCTGTGGATGCGGAACGATGGCTGGATCGCAGCGCCCTTTTTTTTTGGATCGGACTTAGCTACGCGTTTGGTCTGCTGCTCGCCATTCTGGGAATTGCACTTCCGAAGAACCGAGGACTTCTTCGTTGGGCTTGGCGATGGTGTGGATTCACGGTGCTCGTCCATATTGCAGGCTTGGGGCTGCGTTCGTATATCGCGGCACGGCCTCCGGTCGCGAATTTATATGAAAGCCTCCTGTTTGTGGGCGCGTTTAGCGTTATTGCCCTGTTAATTTCTGGACGAAAGCAACCCGGAATTGCTTTGTGGACCAACGGCTCCGGCCTGATCATGCTTGGCATTGCGCAGAAATTCAGCTCCGAAGGAGCATCCATGCCTGCCTTATCCACCCTGCTGAATTCCCAGTTTTGGCTCACCAGCCATGTGTTGCTGATTTCTCTAGGATATGCGGGCGTCTGGGCTTCTGGAATTTATGCGCATTTTTTGTTGTGGGATCTCCGCCGCGGAAATCAAGGCCCGGAAGCTTTGTCAGGGCCAACAACCTCCTTGTCAGAAGCGAGTCCTCGGATAAAGCGGCGCTTTTACAGATTGCGAATCTTATTGGGCTCAGGGTTATTCGGTGTCGCCGTTGGCACACTCTTGGGGTCTCTTTGGGCGGAGCGCGCCTGGGGACGCTATTGGGGATGGGATCCCAAGGAAAATGGGGCGCTGTTGATCCTATTGCTGGGGCTCTCCTGGTTCCATGCCTGGCGGGCGAACTGGATCGGCCCGCGGGGTTTTTCCCTGGGATGCATCGTTTCGTTACAGTCCGTTCTTTTTGCTTGGTTTGCGGCGAATCAGCTAGGACCGAGCCTGCATCGCTACGGCCAAATTCAGGGAATCTGGCCCGGTTTAGGGCTTTTCTTGGCAATTGAAATCATTTTTGGGGTTTGGGCGTGCCGGGGCCGTAAGGCAAACCCTGGTCATCCACCGGAACCTTGATGGATTCAATTTTTTTCAGACGAGAAAAATACTCGGGAGATAACAGGCTTTCCGCCGCCAGGAGCTTGTAAAGATGGTTGCGGGACGGTTTGAGTCCTTCGCGGATCCATTCCGGCCCTGGAAAATAGGCTTGCGCTGGGACAGTACCAAAATCCGGGCAATTCACAGAGACTTCTCGTCGTAAATAGCGCCCTTCGGGGACCCCCTGCAGCGTATCGAAATGGGAAAGTGCCTGTTCGGGAAGTTCGTACAGAACGCCTTCGACGATCTGACCAGGACAGGGGTGGATTGCGGCGAACCCAATGGCAGGGTGAGAGGGCACTCCTTGGGAGAAGCGAAGCTCGTAATCCGGCAATTGAGCCGCATGGCGAGGAATGTCCTCCAAAACGATCTCAACCTCCACAAGTCGCTGCCGTAGTTGGCGTAAAGACAGATCGGAGCCATAAGCGAAGTAATGGGTCATTTTCATTTCAGGCATGAAACAAAAATAGGGAATTTCGGTTTGTTCGAACACAGTGCAAACTGCAAAACGCAACGTTGCGGAGCGGCATATCATGAAAACGACTTTTTTCGCAACCTGCGAACCTTTAAGCAAAACCTATTGACAAATCCTGGCCTTTTTACTCAATTTGCCACCTCAGTTCACTGCAAACCATAGAGAGTTGCCTATGCCATGCGGAAAGAAAAGAAAACGCAAGAAGATCGCTACCCACAAGCGCAAGAAGCGCCGTCGTCGTGATCGTCATAAGAAGAAGCTTCGCTAAGCTATTTTCACTTTTAATCGTTTTCTGAAGGAAGGCCCAGAAAGGTCTTCCTTTCGTTTTCTGATATTTCAGGAATCCGGGACTAATTTTCAGGATGCTCTTTTGTAGGTTTGATCCTGCCCATGAAAATTTCCGGATTACTCAGGACTGTCACGTTCCGCAATGCGGAAAACGGATGGTCTGTTTTACGCGTAGAATGCGACGATGCTCTCGGAAAGGTTCCGGTGGTGGGCATTTTCCCGCAACTGGAATGCGGGGAAAGCCTGGTGATTGAAGGCGATTGGGTGGAGCATCCGCGTTTCGGCAGACAGTTTCAGGCTTCCAGCTTTGAAGTAGAAACGCCCAAGGGAGGGGAGGCCTTGGTCCAATACTTGTCTAGCGGATTGTTTCCAGGAATTGGCCCGGTAACCGCTCGGCGCATTGTGGACCGCTTCGGAGACGATACCCTGTCCATTCTCGACCGGGATCCAGAACAGTTGCGACAAATTTCCGGCCTGACAGGCAAACGCCTCCGAAACCTACGTTCTGCCTGGGGAGAAATGCGCGCCTCGCGAGAAACCCTGCTATTCCTTTATTCCCACCGAATTACAGGCAGTACGGCCCTGCGGCTGTGGCGGCATTACCGCGGGGAGACCCTGATGGTGATTCGGGAGAATCCCTATGTGTTGGAGGAAGAGGTCTGGGGCATTGGCTTTTCCCGAGCGGACGAAATCGCCCTGAAGCTTGGGATTCCCAAAGACTCTTATCAGAGATTGCGGGCGGGCCTGATTTTCGCCTTAAGCCAGGCAGCCAACCAGGGACATACCTATTTGCCCAGATCCCAATTGCTGGAACAGGCCTCTCTCCTCTTGCATCTCGCTCAGGATGAGGATGCGCCTCACCGTTTGATTTATAGTTTAGATGGAATGCTGGAAGAGCAACGGCTAGAACTTCATGGGGAGGGCGTCTGGCTGCCGGCTTTATGGCGGGCGGAAGATCGCATTGCCCAATGGGTACGCCTGTGTGTGCAGAAAAAAGAGGTTTCCGTTGGGCAAGAGGATCTTCAATCCGCGCTGCATCAATTTGAGCAAGCTCAAGGATTTTCCTATGCGCCGGAACAAGTTCAGGGCATTTGTTCCGCAGTAACGAGTCCATTTTTTGTGTTGACGGGTGGTCCAGGTACAGGCAAGACCACCGCCTTGCGTGGAATTTTACATCTGCTAGATTTGCGTCAGGAAACGGTTGCTTTGTGTGCTCCCACAGGACGCGCTGCACGTCGCATGTCCGAATTGACGGGACGAACCGCCCAGACTCTACACCGACTGCTGGAGATTGACTCGCAAACGAGACGCTTTCTGCGAAATCAAGAGCGTCCCTTGGAGGCTCAAGTAGTGGTGGTGGACGAATTTTCCATGGTGGATACCTGGATTGGCTCCGCGCTGATATCGGCCCTGAGCCCTACTGCCCGACTGTTGCTAATCGGAGATCAAGATCAGCTTCCCTCTATTGGTCCAGGAAACATCCTTCGAGAGTTGCTCTCCTGCGAAAGCGTTCCTTCGATGCGCCTCACCCGTATTTTCCGCCAAGAAGGAGGCTCGGATATCGCCGAATGTGCCCACCGGATCAATTTGGGGCAACATCCGAATCTGCATAGCGGGACCCGATTCCATTATCTCCAAGCGCAAAATGCCGAAGAAGCGACACGTCTGCTGGGGGATCTAGTTGCCAAAGAAATCCCACAGAAACTCTCAATGGACCCCCGTCGAGACTTACAAACGTTGATCCCTGTTCACAAGGGACCTTTGGGAACATTGGTGCTGAATCCCTTCCTGCAGGGTCTGCTGAATCCGGGGGGCGCACAGGTGGAAATCGGGGGAGCCCGTTGGCGAACCGGAGATCGTGTGATGCAGCTGCACAATGACTATGAACAGGGGATCTTCAACGGCGATGTCGGCTTTGTGCGAAAACTCGATGCCGAAAACCAGGAGATGGAAGTGGATTTCGATGGACGTAGCGTTCTGCTTTCGTCAGAGTCCTTAGGCGATCTCGCCTTATCCTATGCCTGTACCGTCCATAAAAGTCAGGGCAGTGAATATCGCGCAGTCGTCATCGTATTGGATACGAGCCACCATATCCTGCTGCAACGAAATCTCCTGTATACTGCGGTCACCCGAGCTCGAGAGGAGGTTTGGATCATCGCCACCCCAGGGGCCCTGGATCGAGCGATCCGCAACAACCGGATTATGCGGCGTTACACGCAATTGGCGCAGAATATTCGTTCTGGCGAGCAATTTATGGAGTGGCTAGCGGAAGAGTAGATTGATGTAGCGCCTTGATTTTCCGAACCTCATGTTTGAGGACAAGAAACGTGACGATAGATGCAGCCAGATCCGATGCGGGGAGAGCCATCCAAACCCCAGTTAATGCCCAGAGACGAGGCAAAAGCAACAACGCCGGAATCAGAAAAAGCACCTGGCGAGATAAGGACAGATAAATGGAGATTTTCGCGCGCCCAATGGATTGGAAATAAGTAGAGGTGACCATCTGAAAACCCACCAACGGGAAAAGAAGTAAAGCAATGCGCATCCCTTGAACCACAAGGCGAGATAAATCAGGATCCTTCGTAAAGGCGCGAGCGATTTGTCCAGGGAAAAGCTCCCCTGCCAGGAAACCCATACAAGTAAGCGTGGTCGCGGCATAGATGGTATACTTGAAGACACGTGTGGAACGACCGTACTGGCGGGCGCCAAAATTAAAGCCAGCAATGGGCTGCATCCCTTGTGTCAAGCCCATGACAATCATCGCAACGAACAGGAGAACGCTATTGATCACGCCAAAAGCCCCCACAGCAAAATCTCCCCCGTGGCGCACCAATTGCCAGTTCATGAGGAGGCCGACAACGCTTGCCCCGATCTGCATCGCAAAGGGAGACATCCCAATAGCAAAGATATCACGGATCACTCCTCGATCTAAAGCAAAATGCCCTGGCAGGAAATGCACAGTATGCTTTTCCCCCATGAAATGGACAAGCACAATTCCAAAGCCAACCAGTTGGGAGAACACCGTTGCCATGGCCGCGCCACGGATGCCCCAATGGAAAACAAAGATGAACAAAGGAGCCAACACCAGATTTAGGCCCACCGTGAAGAGTGTTGTGGTCATGGCTTTGCGCGGGTACCCAGAAGCGCGCATGATATTGTTCAGGCCAATGTAGGAATGCATAAACACGTTCCCCACCAGGATGATCTGCATAAACTGGCGGGCGTAGGGCAACGTTTCCTCGCTGGCTCCAAACAGCCACAGGGCCGGATCCAGCAGCAGCAGCAGAATGGCAGAATAACAGGTACTCAGTAGCAGATTTAACACCACCGTATTCCCCAAAATTCTTGCTGCCGCGTCGCCTTTCCCCTCCCCAAGACGAATGGATACCAGGGTGGAAGCACCAGCACCGACTAATGCCCCAAAGGCGATAGCGAGATTCATCAAAGGCAGGGTAATTGCCAACCCAGAAATGGCCATGGCCCCGACGCCCTGGCCAATAAACATTCGATCGATAATGTTATAGAGAGACGTCGCGGCAGTCGCCACGATGGCGGGCAAGGAGTATTGAAGCAACAACTGGCCAAGGCGTTCATGGCCTAAGGCCTGGGCGGTCTGGGTATCCATTTAGTTCAAATCCAGCTCCAAATCGTCGCGGAATACCAATAGAATCGCCGCTTGATTGACGATCAGCAACCGTTCTCCGGCGATTTCCAACTCGGTGGCCTGCCGGTGCAGATAAACAGCA
>DATIQS010000394.1:0-2105 GCA_035470605.1 Fibrobacteraceae bacterium | reverse complement strand
GCAAGTTGGGGGAGTAGTCCCCTGACTTGATGAACTCGGAGATCCACTCTGGGCGGAAGTATAGCCCTTTCCCTTGCTTGATGAACTTGATCCTTCTCTGATAACAGAGATGTCGGACGCGGTCCTCGGAAAGATCCAATTCCCTAGACGCATTTGAGATGGGAATAAAACCACTGAGGGGCGGCGTTGAGATTTGCATGGATTCCAGTTTTGCGTTGATCTTTTCCAACGGCGTTTGCTGTTGGGCATATACTTCATAAGCCCTGTATGTGAGTGCAGTTAGGCATCCTGGACCGTCAACCGCAAACCAACTTTGGGTTTCTGGCTTGGCGAGCAGATCATTTGCGATTGCCCGAATTGGTTCTGGAAGGTAATCAAACATACCACCTCCATTTTTCGGTGTGGTAGAGATCTATAAAAAAGTTGCCAGCTTTTCAAGTTTGCTGAATGCCCAAAACCCGTTGGTATTGCTGGTGTCCGAGCGCATCGACCCCAATCCCTGACTGTTTCTTATGGGTATGCGCTAGATATTGTGGTCGCCTTTCATGTTGAAATTTTCTTGGGCATGGGGCACGCCAGGTACATCAATACGTCAAAGGAGAAAACTTGGAATCAAGAGAAGAATCCAGTAGATTCTATGTGAGGCGACAAACCAGCGGAGTAATTGCCCGTTCGTGCTAACAGTACTTGCCCAGGCACGCCTCGTTTTCCAACCTACCGGGTTGCAGTGGCAAGGACAAAACGGGCAAGAGAAATGAGCTACATAGAGGAAGCGTTTGCAGTCTGCCTACGGGACTGGAAAGGCAAGAAGCAAGCACAAGAAAAGAAAGAAGAGGGGAAAGACACAAAGACAGAAGAAGCATTGCCAGAGAAAGCACGGCAAGTGCAGGACACGGCAATAGGAAAAGAGAAAACAGGAAAAGTAAAAGAGGAAAATCTAAAAGTAAGGCTAGATAGAGATATAGGTACCGAAGATTCGAGCGATTGTGATGATTTTTGCATTGATGACGACCCCTTCGCGGCTTTGCCACCGCTCTCGCTTGAAGACCTGCAGCAGGAACGGGAGGAAATGTGCGAGGAATGGCAGGACAGCGCGGTCGCCGACTTATATGACCCTAGACAAATTTTACAAGAAAGGAGACAGTGGCTAGCAAGTCTCTGCATGTACAACGGGACCCCCTTTGACTGGCTGTCCCATTACAAGCCTGTTGAGCATAGGCTGGTCTATGTATCCCAGGGGCTCGCAACAACCATCGGACAGGCATGGACAAGCAGGGAGTGGTCGGATCACCCATGGATAACCAGCCGCAAGTCTAAAAGCAACCTTGCGCAATTCGTTGAGCTGGTAGCCTACGCCTGGCTACGGTCTAATGAGACCTCAATCCTGTACTACTCGATGCTGAATGACATTTTCAACCACGCTGACGACCAGATCAACTATTTCTTTGACCTCCTGGGCAGGCAATGGCAGTCCCCAAACGGGAAGCACATATGCCAGCTCGCCAAAATACAACGGGACGGATGCCAGCTGGGGCACAAGCCACTACAAATTACATGGAATCCGCATCCGTTCGGATACCGGCGCGTTGAAATGGAGCTGCGCCGCCCCATCATCACCAAATATCTCAACAAGAGGCGGAAAGCGGACTTTGTCGCCATGGGGTCCAGCCGCATACTGAGCGGGGAGTATTTTCGTTGGCTTGAGCTGACCAAGCCAACATGGGATCAATGCCTGGAGCAAATCGACTGGCAGGCGATCGCCAAAGAGAAGAACGAGGAAATAACCGACGCGCAGCAGAAGGGCAAGAGGAAGAAGAAAAAGAAGAAATTGCGCACAGTCGAGGGTATCCAGCATGACTACCGCATGAAGTATGACTGGCTGATGGGTTCTCCGTGCTTCTTCGCTGCCAGTATGGACCGGCATTACGCCCCGTCCATCCAGCTCCCATGCGCAATACGCAATCTGCTGAGATGGCATGGCAAGCGGCTGGCGTGGATCGACGTGTCGTCGATGCACCCCACAATCATTTTCCGCCGTTTTGCGGACATGTGCGCCAGCGACAGGGAGAAGCAGACGATCGAGTCCATCATCCAGTCAGAAAATC
>DATIQS010000393.1:0-6541 GCA_035470605.1 Fibrobacteraceae bacterium | reverse complement strand
TATGGAAAATCCAGACGCAAGAAAGAAAACAGCCCTCGTACTCATTCGGCTCCTCCACAAGGCCTCCATGGAAAATTTTGGCCTCAGTATTTGCCATCCCAATCTATACAAATAGGGGGTCCCAGTAAAAAGCAAAGTTTTCTTTCACAACATCGGCCAGAAACTGGTTTGCTAGATTAAATGGCATGAAAAAAGTCTGCAATTTGAGTTTCGCAGCGATTTTTGCTGCGTCCCTTTGGGGGCCGGCCATGGCTTCTGGAATCGATTTGAAAGTGCAACGCGTTGTGCTGGACAACGGCTTGACCGTTCTGATGCACGAAAATGCACAATCTCCGACCGTGGCGTGCCGTCTGTTCTATAAAACAGGTTCCGTTCATGAGACCGTAGGGAATAACGGGATCGCACATATGCTCGAACACATGCTGTTCAAGGGAACCCGTAAGGTTGGCATCACCGACAGTATCGCGGATTCGGTGTTCATGGCTCGGGAAGACAGTCTCCAGGCCTTGATTCGCGCCAAAGGCCTTCAAGGAGACTCGGTCTCTGCCAAAAAATTGCATACCCAATATGATTCCGTCCTGAATGAGCACCGCAAACTCTTTGTGAAGGACGAACTCTGGGAAACCTATCTCAAGGCTGGTGGCACAGGGCTTAACGCCTACACCACTGATCAGGTCACGGCCTACCATGTCTCCCTGCCGCGAAACAAGGTGGAACTTTTCCTTTGGTTGGAGAGCGACCGTATGCAACACGCGGTCCTGCGTGAATTTTATCCAGAGCGCGACGTGGTGCGGGAAGAACGTCGCATGCGTTACGACGATTCCCCCACTGGGCGTTATTTTGAATCGCTGGAAGCCATGTTCTATGAGACATTCCCTTACCGCAATCCGACCATTGGTTATCCTTCTGAGATTGCGCAGTTGACGCGGGAAAAAGCGGAGCAGCATTATCGCAGCTACTATAAGCCCAACAACGCCATCTTGGTATTTGCCGGTGATTTCCATGCCGACACCTTACTCCCTCTTATCCGCAAGTATTTCGGAAGCATCCCTCGGGGCAAGGATTTTGAGCCGATGACCGTGCAGGAACCGGAACAGGCGGGGGAAAAACGTTTGGTGGTGCGCCGCGATGATGCCAAACCTCGGGTGGACATGCTATTCCATACCCCTGGAATTCCAGATGAGGATTTGTATGCGTTGGATGTGATGGAAAGTGTCTTGAATGGCCGTGCGGGTCGTCTTTATCGCCGTCTGGTGGAAAAAGAACAGGTCGCGTTGAGTACAGATGCAGGGAATGCCGTTCGCAAATACATGAGTTCTTTTGAATTGGAGGCGGTCCTGCGGGAGGGTGAATCACCACAAAAAGCGGAGGATCTGCTTTGGGCGGAACTGGATCGATTGAAAAACGAGCCCGTTAGCGATCGGGAACTCCAGAAGGTTCGGAATCTATTGTATGCCACAAAAGCGCGAGCCCTTTCGGATATGGAAACGGTCGCTTCTATGCTGGCCTATAACGAGTATTACGGGGATTACACCATGGTCAATCGTTGGTTGGATGAGGTCTCCAAGGTCACTCCCGCCCAAGTGCAGGCTGTGGCTCGGAAATACTTCCAGCGGAAACTCGTCACCATCGGCTGGCTTATCCCGGAGGACAAGAAATGAAAACTCGCCTCCTTCCTATACTGCCCGTATTGATTTCTCTGTTTGGCTGCTCCCTGTTTCCGTCTCCCCATACAAAGGATGCGGATTATGTGGTTCACCATGGCCGTTTGGAGGTGCACCGCAAGGATCAGTCGCGTTACAAGACACCTCTGGCTCCGGTCCAGAAAAATGCCTCTTCTGCTATGGGGGCCTCCTCTTCTGCGAGGACGACGGCGCTTTCCGTACCCTCCTTGGTCCCAGAGCGCTATGCGGATATTCAGTACCCAGCGTTCCACTATGTGGCCCCGTATCCCAAGGACTACCGGGTAGAAATTTCCGACAGTATCACGGGTTATCTGGTTCCAGATCGTTCACTTCCTTTTATTCGTATGAATGTGTATTTCCGCGAATCCACATTGCCCGGCGCCCCTAACCAGGTGGCGTCGCTTTCACTGCTTTCGGTTATGTATCGTCGCGGAGGCTCTACGCATCTTTCCGCAGAGCAACTGGATGATTCCCTCGAATTACTTGCCGCAGGAATTGGAGGCGATTTGGGAGACTTCAATTCTTCCCTGGCTCTCAATTGTTTGAGCCGGGATTTTCCGGCCACGCTGGCTCTTCTGGAGGACGTATTTACTCATCCAGCCTTTGATTCTTCGCGTCTGGAATTGCAGAAAAACGTTTATTTGCAGAATTTGCAACATAAATATGACCGTCCGTCCGATCTTTTGAGTGGGCTGTCGCGTTGGGCTATGTACCAAAGTAGCCCTCGTCTCTGGAACGCGCAACCTGCGGAGGTGAAACGGGTGAAGCGTGCCGATTTGCTCAAGCTGGCGCCTGGGCATTTTGCACCCCGTCGTGTAATCTTCGCCCTTTCTGGAGATTTTGATCGGGATAGCATGGCAACGACCCTAAAGGCCTTTTTTGACCGTTGGCCCAAACCAACAGGCACGGCCCAGGCTTCGCAGCAATTGGCTTTCAAAAACAAGCCAGGGATTTATGTGGTGGACAAGGACGTCACCCAAGCCAATATATCTATGGAACAACCCTTTGTGCGTCGTCCCCATCCCGATTATTATGCTGCATCCGTGGCTTCATACAT
Organism: Fibrobacteraceae bacterium; assembly: GCA_035470605.1. Lineage (GTDB taxonomy): Bacteria > Fibrobacterota > Fibrobacteria > Fibrobacterales > Fibrobacteraceae > CAIRAY01. The sequence continues at coordinate 3,799 of DATIQS010000393.1, read as the reverse complement.
TTTAGGGGGGGGAGGTTTCACCTCCCGGTTAACGCTGCGCATTCGATCCGATGAGGGACTTGCCTATTCTGTACGTTCTTTCGCAGAATCCGATTACGATGATGTGGGCTCTGCAGGAATCAGATTGCAAACAAAGGTCTCCTCTGCGGCGTATGCGATACAGCTCGCTTTACAGGAAGTGAACAAACTAGCGGAATCCGGGCCCACCCCAGAGGAATTGGAGGGCGCCAAAGCGGCTTTGATTGAAAGTCTCCCGGGTATTTTTGACAGTCCGGCGAACACCGCCTCGGCGTTTGCTCGTTCCGAAGTTTGGGGGCGTTCTTTCGATCACTTCAAGGACTATCCGGCCAAAATTCGCGCTGTCACGGCTGCCGATGTCCAACGCTGCATTCGTACCTACTTTGATCCGAAGAAAATGACCATATCCATCGTTGGTCCTGTCGCTGGACTGGAGGCCCCGGACTACGATCACAGAATTTCTCTGTCGGACTTGGGCAAAATCAGGGTCGTTCCTATGGATAGTCTGGAGCTGCGTTAATGGGAAAATGGTGGAGTTGGTTGTTGCCTTGCCTTGCCTGGTTCGTTCCCGTCCAGGCGGTGGAATTCAATCAGCATACCGCCTGTGCTGGGGCCGCCCAGTGTCTGAAACTGATTTTACCCGGCTGTTCCACCGAAGATCTCCAGCCCGTCGAGGATGTGGAGTATGATCAGGATCAGTGTGCCCCTTTCCAGGAACTGGTTCTGCGCGGGGTCGATCCTCAATCCGGTATAGCACGCCAGATTTTTGCTTACTTGGGCGCAGAATACCGCGTGACTTATTCCATTCATGGGACCCTTCCGGTCAATGCGGCCATGATGCGCTATCTCATGGATAATATGCCATTTACGGGTAATTTGATTAACGCTTACCAGGGGACCAGTTACACCTTGGCCTATTTGCATGGTAACAAATGGAACTTTCTGGCGGATAACGGTCGTAATTTGCGCGGTACGGTACGTTGGGTCCTTTCCGATAGCGCCCGTCAGTTGGAGGGATTTCGCAACACCTTTTGGGCCAATGGGACGGCTAAGGTTCTTATGTGGAAATTGCATGGCATCGCTTTGGTTTTCTTGGATTACGATCCCGTGGACCAAAACAGCATCGAATACCGGATGCGTGCCATTGTGTTCCCGGCAAACGCCTTCCTGAATTCTGTTATGAAAATGGACATTTTTCGCGATGTGGTGAATGATAAAATGAGGATTATCGTGGGCCACGTGGAAGGCTCTGCACGTATGTATGCCAAAGGTGATCGCACCCCTACCGCGAAGGCTTTGGGATTTCAAAAACCTGGAAAACTCAAGGCTCAATTGGCGGAATTCGAAAACATCGTAAAGCGTTCTGGTTATGGACAAAAGGAATGGCCTCCTCCTTCAGCCAAGGTATCCAAACCCGGGAAACTTTTGTGGAATCCCATGTCAGAAATTGCACCTGTGGAGGACTCGGAGGGAAAACCGATCGTGGCAAAGGATAGCGCCATTCAGGTCCCTCTTCTCTTAACGCCAGATAGCGTTCCAGAAACGGCGCAGGATTCCTCTGTGCAATTCCCAGAAAACGACTCTCAAACTTTGTCCCCACAGAATTCTTCTTCTACGCAGCCGCAGGCAGTCATGGAGCTAGAATCCTCTGCGGAAGCTTCATCCTCAACACATTGATTATCTCATGGAAACGACCCCAACCGATCCGCTTGATGCCAGTCCTCGCCTTACAGAACACCGCAAGGAATGGATGGAGCGCGTCCTGTCCAACCGAACCCGGCATTTCACCTTGGTGCTGGAAGATCTATTCGATCCTCACAACATTTCTGCGGTTATCCGTACTGCAGAGGTTTTTGGCTTGCAGGATGTGCATATCATTGAAGAAATCAACCCTTATCGCATCAACAAGTCCATCCTCAAAGGCTCCTTTAAGTGGATGTCCATTTACCTCTACAAGCAACGGCAGCGTTGCTATGCGGATCTCAAGACTAAGGGCTATCAGATTGCGGTGGCTTCGACGAATACTACGAACACCATTCATTCTCTGGATCTCTCCATTCCGACTGCATTTTATCTGGGGACGGAATTCAAGGGCAATCATCCAGACACGTTGGCTCAGGCGGATGTTGAATTTATTTTGCCGCAGTACGGTGTGACCGAATCCATGAACGTCAGCGTAGCCGGGGGAGTTCTCATGGCCTACCTGGATTTTTGGATGCAGAAGGTTGGTCGGGATACTGTGACTTTATCTACGGAAGAGCGCGACGTTTTGCGGGCGGAGTGGTATCACCGTCAGGTCCATGGGACCGAAATCGATTCTCCCATCCACCGTATTGGGAATACGTAAATTATGGAAATGGAAAATTATCAGAAGATCAGACAAGAACTGGAATCCTCGGGCTTGGATGCGACGATCAGTCGGGTGAGTGCCCTCGTCATGTCCACCGAAGATCCGAAGGCCATTCATTTGGGAATTCTATTGGCGTTGCGTATTGCCGAAGAGATGCGCGCGGGGAACGCTCCGGGAACCACCACGGCAACAATTGTGGCTAACTGGATGGAGCGTTATGGTGAGGAACGGGTGAATCAGGCCGTGGAATTCGCTCGGCACTTCCTTTTCAAACCCGAGGAACTGATGCACCAGATTGCGGCTCGTTTGGATGCCGCGCAAGGTGGGGAATCCACTTTGGATGACGAAAAGGCTTTGGCGGAGCGCTATGCTCAGGAAGACGCCGAAGAAATGTCGAGTAGCTGTTGCTGTGGTGGCGGTTGTCATCACCACGATGCCGATGAAGACCATGAGTGCGACTGCGATGGTGGTTGCCATTGTCATGAAGAGAGCGAGGATGAGGATTGCGATGGCGAGTGCGGGGACGATTGCTCCTGCGCTCGTGGGGAACCCTGCCAATGCAAGGACAAAAAGGACCCGGACCATCCGTGAAATTGTTACCTGCGTCCATTGATATTGGATCCCACTCATCCCTTTTACTGATCGCGGATTGGGCGGAAACGCCCGAAGGCCTCCGGTTGGAACCTCGTGTCCAGAAAATGGAGGTCATTCGCCTGGGAGAGGCTCTGCACGATGAAAATCCGATCCCGATGGAACGTCTGAAAGAATTGACTTCTGTCCTAACTCATTTCCGTCAGACCCTTCATGCTCTGGGCGCAAATCTGCAGCGTGTGGTGATGACCGAAGCGGTTCGTCGTGCTCCGAATGCGGAGGAGGTGATCTCCCTGGTGGAATCCGTTTTATGGATCAAACCAGAAATTTTGGAAGGGGTGGAGGAAGCAAAACTTTCGTGGGCGGCAGTGGCTCACTGGCATGGTGTGGATTTGGTCACCATCGACGTGGGGGGCGGTTCTACCGAGATTTCGCAAGGGCGCGATTTCCTTTCCATTCCAGTGGGGGCCCTTCGATTGAAAAATCAAATGGGGGTTATTCCAGGGCCTGAATACAAAAAATGGTGCAAGGAAACCTTTGCCGGATTCGATCTGAAGCCTTTCGCAAAGCGGCCTGTCACCCTAGTTGGAGGGACGGCTGTGGCTCTGGCAATTTTGCATCTGAACCTACAGCAGTATGAATGGAATCAGCTTGAAGGATTGGACCTTGGCATGGATGATTTGGAGAAGGTCATTCAGCGCCTCTGCAATCTCTCCAAGGAATTGCGCGCTCAATTGCCCGGTCTGGACCATGGTCGCTCCGAGGTTGTGATTTGTGGCCTGTTTTGGATTCGGAGTCTGCTCGAAAAACTTAAGGTGGAACGTTTTCGCATTAGTACCT
>DATIQS010000392.1:0-3469 GCA_035470605.1 Fibrobacteraceae bacterium | reverse complement strand
ATGGACAGAGCCTCTTCGGGACTCGGTTCATCCACCTGCACAGACTGGAAACGACGCTCCAGGGCGGCATCCTTTTCGATATAACGACGATATTCCTGGGTGGTGGTGGCACCGATGCAGTGCAGTTCACCCCGGGCGAGCTTCGGTTTAAGCATGTTGCCCAGGTCCATGGAGCCTTCGGCCTTGCCCGCGCCCACAATATTGTGAATTTCGTCGATGAACATCAATGTGTTGCCATCTTCTTCTAGTTCTTGTAACACGGCTTGCAGACGTTCCTCGAATTCACCCCGGAACTTGGCGCCAGCCATAAGGCTCGCCAAGTCTAAGGCAAACAGTTTTTTGCCTTTCAGCGCATCCGGCACGTCACCCCGCTGGATTCGTTGCGCTAGGCCTTCCACGATGGCGGTTTTGCCCACACCGGGTTCTCCCACTAGCACTGGATTGTTCTTGGTCTTACGGCTCAAAATGCGCACCACACTACGGATCTCCTCATCCCGGCCGATCACTGGCGAGAGTTTGGCGTCCTTGGCGAGGCCTACCAGTTCGCGTCCGTACTTGGTCAAGGCGGAGTCTTCTTGTGCCACGGCATCTGCGCTCATGGCATCGGAGAGCCAGAGATGCACAGCGTCAGCGTTGCCGAGGGTATTGGTGAAAACAGCGGTGAGGCGGCTGTTGGCACTGTGTTTCAGCAGAGCGAGCAACAGATGTTGCGGCTCGGCGGATTGAGCCCCCTCGTGACGGGCGCTTTGCACAGCTGCGCGCAGCACGCGGCCCAAATCATCGTCCACCCCTGCGTTTGGATCGAGTTCTCCTTCCACATGGGGTAGTTCCTGCAACAGCGACTGCAACTTGGCTTTCGCTTCGGCTACGATCAGTCCTTTGGCCTGGTAGAGCTTTTTGAGCCGGGCGTCGGGGCGTTCCACCAGCGCCATGGCGAGATGAGGGGAGGCCAGCTGCGGATTGCCAAGTCGGTCTTGGGATTCCTGGGCGCGGGCCAGGATTTTTTGCGCATGTCCATTCCATTCTTGCATGTTTTCATCAATGCAAAAGGCAGGCCAGATCAAAAAAATCGAAATTTGTCGAATTTAGGGAGGTCGGTAAACTCTTGTTCTTTTCCGGGACATTTGGGATGATACAGGTGATGCAAACTGAAAAGGGGTCCGAATGGAATATGAACGTTCCGCGTTAGATGGGCAATTGGCCTCTTTTGCCCAAAATCATGTAGATCCAGACTCGCTTCGTTTTGTCGATTTTGTTCGTAATTGGAGTTCTTTCGCTGAAAAGGAAATCACCTCGTTACGAGATAGGGTGGATGACCTTGTTTCTCATCCAGATTCTTCCGATCTTAAAGGTGTTCGCCTTGTCTATCAGAAGGTTTTGGATGCCTTGCCTTTACCCGCAGTGCTTGTCGGGCAAAATGGGGATTTGTTGCTTCACAACAGTCACTGGCTTCGTTTTTTTGCCATCACGGAAGAGCATCTGGAATCCATCCGAAATACGGGGCTGATTTCCTGGCTCAATGAACGCTTTGATCCGAAAGGGGCATTGCAGGATCTTCACAATCATGCTCAGGATCAAGTTCGGATGCGGAGTCAGAGTCTGACCGTTCTCAAGGATGGGGCTGAGTGTTATTTGCATTGGACTCCAGTGGCTGTGGAGGATCATACTGAATTTTTGTGGATCTTTGAGAATCAAGGCGAATTGCGTAGAGTCCAGCGGCGTCTTAAGGAAAGTGAAGAACGATTCCAACTGGCCGCACAGGGAGCAAATGATGGTTTGTGGGATTGGCATCTGAAGACCAACGAACTTTATTTCTCCCCTCGTTGGCTCAATATGCTTGGCTATTCCGAGAAGGATTTTCATAACAGCTTGGCCGACTGGCTGAATTTGGTCCATCCTGCTGATAAACGGGAACTATCGATTCGTTTGCATGAACATCTCACCAAGCGCAATAGCCGTTTTCGTCATGAATACCGCATTCAGGACAAGACCGGAGACTATCGTTGGGTTCTCGCTCAAGGGATGTTGATTCTGGATGAGAATGGTGATCCCTATCGTTTCGCGGGATCGCAGACCGACATTACGGAAATGAAGCGCATGGAGCGTCAGTTGATTCATGATAGCACCCATGATCTTCTCACCAATCTGCCCAATCGACTCCTGTTTCGTGAAGAACTGGGCAAGCTGATGCAACGTTCCTTTGAACGTGCGAATCTTTCTTTCGCCATTATCCAGTTGAATCTGGATCAGTTCCAATTGATCAATAATGGGTTGGGGCATCTCTTTGGGGATCAGGTCCTTATGATTGTGGCGGGTCGTCTGCTTTCCTTGGTGGAAGAGGCGGATACGGTGGCTCGTTTGGCAGGGGATGAGTTCGCGGTTTTACTTGCGAGCGCCCAAACCTCGGAGAGCGTGGCCCAGTTCGCCGCCAAGATCATTGCGACGTTGGCGGAACCGGTGAATGTGCATGGCCAGGAAATTGTCCTCACGGCGGGATTAGGCATTGTCATTCGAAATCCACAGCATAGTAATGTGGGCCAACTCTTGGGGGATGCGGCGACGGCTATGCATCATGCGAAGGCGATGGGGGTGAGTAATTGGGTGCTTTTCTCGGAAGAAATGCGCGTTCATGCGATCACCCGCATCCAACTAGAGTCCAAATTGCGCCGGGCCATCGAGCAGCATGAAATCCAGGTGTTCTTCCAGCCCATAGTGAGCGCAGAGACCCATCAGGTGTGCTCTCTGGAGGCCCTGGTGCGTTGGTTTGATCCCGAGAAGGGGCTCATCAGCCCAGCGTCTTTTATTCCTTTGGCCGAAGAAACATCCCTGATCCTTCCGTTGGGTGAGTTCGTGCTGCGCAAGGCCTGTCAGGAGGCCATCAAATGGCATGCCATGGGTTTTACCGATTTGACCGTGGCGGTGAATTTGTCTCCCAAGCAGTTTCAACAACCCAATCTCCATGAGCGCATCGCCCAAATTATGGAAGAAACAGGGATGCCACGCAATAAGCTGGACCTGGAAATCACAGAGTCGCAGGTCATGGAAAATCCGCAACATGCGATTGAAATCCTCAAACGCCTGCGTGATCTGGGGATCTCTATTTCCATTGACGATTTCGGCACGGGGTATTCTTCGCTGGCTTATTTGAAACGCTTCCCCATCAATACCCTCAAGATTGATCGCTCTTTTGTAGAAGGGTTGCCTGTGGAGCATGACGACACGGAAATCAGCCGGGCGATCATTGCGTTGGCCCATAGTCTGAAATTGGACCTAATTGCAGAGGGCGTTGAGACGGAAGCCCAGGCGGAGTTCCTTCGTCAGGAAGGCTGTAACCTGTTGCAGGGATTCCTGTTTGCCAAACCGATGCCTGCTACCGATGTGCCTGCCTGGTTACTCAATTATCAGATGCACCTCTTGCATCCGGCGACAGGAACTTGATCCCTTATTAAGGCCCCTCACTAAGCGGTAC
>DATIQS010000391.1:0-1949 GCA_035470605.1 Fibrobacteraceae bacterium | reverse complement strand
CCTTTTAATTTCATGGGCGGCCTTTCTTGTTGTTAGTGCTTTTGACTGCAGGAAAGTAACCGCCCTTTTTCTTTTTTTGAATAGGAAAACCGGAAATTCTATCTCGGCGTTTTTAGGAAATTTATTATCGGTGTTAACATTAAGACTGGTGTCTGAAAATTATGCGCTATGCAATAGTTTCGTGCATTATAATGGAACTTGCGATACAGGATCACTTACTTGTTCAATTCAATCCGTCACCCTCTACCTCGCCTGCCAGGTGCAGGACGACGGCACCACGAAGTTCGACTCCATCCCCCAGTATCCCTACGACACCACGGAGTCCGTGCTCCGCACCCCTGCGCACACGGGCATCCTGAATCCGCAGGGTCCGCCATTCCGCGTCAACGGAGCCCGGGCGGCCAGCGGCGGGGCGGTGGGGGTCAGGGTGCGCGCGGTGGGGAACGAGTAGGGAGAGGTTTAGGTGAAAAACGAAAAGCGCAAAGAGCAAAGTTTCGGAACGGCATGCTTTTCGCGGAACGATGTGCTGAATTACAAAGCACAGTTGGGAAAGGGCAAAGGCTAGAGATGACGTTGCGCAATGACATCCAAATGAATGCTTCTCCAGAACCCGCCTGGAGCGGCATGGGGCTTGCCTCGCCATGTGCTGGGCTGACGGCAGGGTCGCACGGAACCTTCTCCGCCGCCTCACTGGCTGGACATTCTGGACGTTCGTGCGTCTTGACCTCTAACTTCTACCCTCTAACCTTTAACCTTATTTCCAGCCAGTGGGTCTCCATCGTTTGCGACGACACCTTGGGTGAACCAACGCGTGGGAACTCGCACCCCTACGCGGCCGAGCAGGACACCAAGTACACCTATTCTCTGGGAAACAGCCTGGTGTCTCAAGTGACCTTCTCCGACTCCACCTGCGTGGGTGATGGCGACACGCTGAAGGTGTACGATGGCAGCGGTAAACTGGTGGGTGTCTATACGGGTGACGAGCTTCAGGGGAAGACGCTGGAGATCGTTGGATCAACGGTAACCGTCGAACTAATTAGTGACGGTGGTGAAAATGATTCCTATGGATTTTCAATTTCGAGTATCACGGGCGTGCCGTTCTCCATCCTGCCGCTGATGTGGGAAGCCACCAAAAAGGCGACAAAGGAGTGAACATGCGTTGGACGTTGCTTTGGACGTTGCTTTGGACGATAATGGTTTGCGGTTCCTTTTCCGCATACTCAGACACCTGGAATGGCGACATTCTAGTCCTTCTGGGAATAGAGACGGAGGTTGATCCTGGCATCATTTTTGTTAACCAGTCAATCCTGACTAGTGACACCTTAGATAGCCTTGATCTGCTTGCCGTTCGTTATTGCCTGGCGTCAGATGATGAAAGACCTTGTGTTTATTATTTAAAAGCCTATAACTCCTCTTCGCACCGGTTTTGGAGGGTGCTGGACACGACCGCACTGGATTTTTCCGACAGTCTGGAGCTCTCAGACGGAGCCTTGTTTTCGAGCATTTATCTGGAATTTCTTCTTGGCGGAGGCCCATACGGACTAGAGGAGTATTTTGTTTTCCAGCTTCACTCGGACAATTACGCTTTCTGCCATGGGCTGATTGTTGACTCTACGTATGCATCGGGAGAGTCCGATTACCAACGTATGTACCTTGCCTGCCAGGTGCAGGACGACGGCACCACCAAGTTCGACTCCATCCCCCAGTATCCCTACGGCACCACGGAATCCGTGCTCCGCACACCTGCGCACACGGACGTCCTGAATCCGCAGGGTCCGCCTTACCGCGTCAACGGAGCCCGGGCAACCGACAACGGGGCCGTTGGGGTCAGGGTGCGCGCGGTGGGGAAGGAGTAGGGGAAAAAGGGTAGAGGTTAGAGGGTAATACACAGGAGAGTATAAGTTTCCGTATCCAGCTAAAGCTGGACGGTCACTATTAAGGTTAGAGAT
>DATIQS010000390.1:0-1821 GCA_035470605.1 Fibrobacteraceae bacterium | reverse complement strand
ACAGCTGTGTTCCAAGATTAAAGGATGGATGGAAAAATTTCGCCCTTCCCCCGGAAGCCTAGGTGCATCTATGGCCTCCGCAGCTCCCCGGATAACGCCTCGCACAGCTCCGGTGGGAAGTGGTCGTATTCAAGCGGTTGTCATTGGGGTTTCCACGGGAGGTCCCAAAGCCTTGAGTCGGATGCTACCTGCGTTTTCTGCGTTGGTGGAGTGTCCTATTCTGGTCGTCCAACACATGCCTCCACATTTTACGAAGTCTCTTGCGGATAGCCTAGCCAAGTACTGCCGTCACCGGGTCATCGAAGGAGACAATGAAATGCTGGTGGAATCCAAGACCATCTACATTGCTCCTGGAGGAATGCATATGGTGGTGCGACGTGAAGGGGGTAAAGTGTATACAGCCTTGAATAGACAGCCACCAGAGAATGGCTGCCGTCCCAGCGTAGACGTTCTATTTCGGTCCGCGGGTCCCGTCTATGGCTCGGATCTGTTGGCCGTAATTATGACCGGCATGGGATGCGATGGGGCCGCTAGTTTGCGTGCACTCAAACGGGCTGGAGCAACGATTGTTGCTCAGGATGAAGCATCATCGGTGGTGTGGGGAATGCCGGGTTCTGCCGTAGCAACAGGCACTGTGGATCAAGTGGCTGGACTTGATCAACTTCCTCAGACCTTGGCAAAAATTGTGTTAGGAACACAAACCGATGCAATAAGAACCAAAAAATCAAGTAGCGATTCACTTGGCGATGGTTGAAGCGCCTTAGAGGGAAATATGAATTCAGAAATTCAGAAGATAATTTCGGAGTATGTCCTTCGGGTATGTGGCATTGTGCTTGGACCGGAGAAGGCTTACCTTCTAGAGCAACGCCTGAACCCTTTGTTACCAGAATTTCAGTGTACGAATTTTGAAGAGCTTGCTCATTTGTTGAGTTCGTTTCAAGGAACGCTGGCGTCGGTGCGTGACAAGATTATTATGGCCATCACCACGAATGAAACCAGTTTCTTCCGCGATGGATCACCCTGGAAAATGTTAGCCGAGGTAATTTTACCTTATTTGGCGCAATTGATCAGTCAGCGTAAGGCCCGCATTCCTCTGCGCCGAGGAGCGAAGGTGCGTATTTGGTCTGCAGCCTCCTCGACCGGGCAGGAACCCTACAGTATTGCCATGAGCATTCTGGAAGTGCTTCGGATGCGGCAATGTCCAGGTGTTGAGGCGGACGATTTTGAAATTCTGGCAACGGATGTATCTCCTCGAGTGCTCGCCAAAGCCATTCAGGGACGATATCAACAGCAGGACGTCGCCCGTGGTTTGCAGAACGAAATGCTTTCTCGCTACTTTGTGCCCATGGGAGAAAATGAATATCAGGCAAAGGAAGGTATTCGGCGACTCGTGGAGTTCCGTAATTTCAATTTGACATCGGATCTGTCTCGCCTAGGAGCCTTTGATTTGATCTTTTGTCGCAATGTACTGATTTATTTTAGCGAAGAAGTAAAGAAAACCATTTTACGCCAGATGCATGCCATGCTCAGTGCAGAAGGAGTTCTCATTTTGGGATCTGCAGAAAATCTCTACAACCTCAACGATGGGTTCACCTCGATTCATCATCAGGGAAGCGTTTATTATCGGAAGCGTTCCTAAGAGCGCTAAACCGAAAACCCGCTGTTGATGTTCCACTTCTTGTGAACCACCATTCTGGCTAAGCGGCCGGTGAGTCGGATTCCATCCTGGGGATGGTCTCGACACGATGCGTCCAAACGCACCGGCGATGTTGCCAACGCGACCAAGACCTCTGCCAGGCATCGAGCAAACCTGAACGAACA
>DATIQS010000389.1:0-3800 GCA_035470605.1 Fibrobacteraceae bacterium | reverse complement strand
CATCCACAAGGTTCTGAAAGATGAAAAACCCTAAGAAGTCCCCCTCCAGAAAGGCCGCGCCAGCGAAGGCTGCCGCGAAAAAATCAACCCCAAAGGCATCGGTGAAAAAGGCCGGAGTCAAAGCGGCAGAAAAAGCGAAAGCTCCTGTGCGGAAGGCGTCAAAGAAGGCCTCTTCCCTCAAGTCCGCCGCGAAAAAGGCACCCACGGGAAAGTCAAGAAAGAAGGCCGTTTCGAAACAAACCGTGGTGAAAAAGGCTTCTAAGAAACCGGTTGTACGGAAAACCGTCAAGACTCCTGCGGCGCATTTTTCTGCTGGCTCCAGATTGATGGGAAAAAAGGGAAAGGGTGTGGTCAAATCCTCTTTAGAGATGGAAACAGTTGAAACGCCGGTTTCTGAACCCGTCATCGCCTCCATGCCTATTGAGGCTCTTCCCCAGTCAGTGGATCTCGCGTTGCATATCTTGGTGCGCCTGCGTGCGGAAGGCTTGCAACTTCTAGACCTGCGGGGCAAGTCCGATGTTGCCGATTTTTTCCTGCTAGGGACCTGTTCCAGTGAAGCCCAGATGCAAGCTATTCTCAATGCATTGCAGAGAGATTTCAAAACCCTACATGTGGATCATCTGGGTGTGGAATACCGTGCCGGCGTTCGTTGGGCTGTATTTGATGGGATTGATGTGATGGTCCATCTTTTTGAAGAAAAGGCTCGTGAGGAATATGCCTTGGATCGACTTTGGCGAGATGCCCCGGAAATTGCTCTGGATCTTGCTCATTATGAAACGGTGATTACGGGAGATGTGCCGGATGAAGATCTCGTTTGAGCAGGGAATTGCGGATGCGGTCGCCGCATTCGGTTTCCTTTCCGCAGATGAAGCCCTAGCTTTGTTAAGTGTTCCTCAGGAATCCTCTCATGGGGACTACAGCGTTCCCTGTTTTAGCTTGGCCAAAATTTTACGTAAGGCCCCAAAAATCATTGCGGAGGACCTGGCTTCTCAGATTCAGCTTCCCCAAGGGATCTCTCGAGTGGAGGCGTTGAATGGATACCTGAATTTTTATGTAGACCGAGTCGCCCTGTTGCAGCAGACATTATGTGATATCGCCGCTCAAGGACTTCAATATGGACGCGCTCCTCGTCGCCATGAGCGTGTTGTGGTCGATTTCTCTTCGCCGAATATTGGAAAGGAGCTCGCCTTTCATCATATCCGCAGCACCATGATCGGGAACGCCTTGGCAAATATTTATGATGCCTATGGATATGATGTGGTTCGCATCAACCATCTGGGAGATTGGGGCACGCAATTTGGCAAACTGATTGTCATGTATTTGCGCGAGGGATTACCCACAGATTCGACGACTCTTGAAAATTTGGAAATTCAGGAGCTCAATCGTTTATATGCCTCATTTTCCAAGGAAGCGAAAGCGCATCCAGAATTGGAGGATGAGGCGCGCGCTGCGTTTGCCAAGCTAGAGCAGGGGGATTCCTTTCATCGTACTCTGTGGACCGCCTTTAAAAGTGCGACACTCAAGGAACTGAACCGTTTGTATGCGCAAATGGGGATCACCTTTGATCATTATACTGGAGAGTCGTTCTATGAACCTTTTATCCCGGATGTCGTTCAGGAATTGGAGCAAAAGGGCTTGTTGTCGCAGAGCCAGGAACGCGACGTGGTTTTGTTGAATGAACTTGATCTTCCTCCTTGTCTGATCCGTAAAAGTGATGGTTCGACTTTGTATGCAACACGAGACTTGGCCGCCGCACTTTATCGGATGCGGACTTTTCAGTTCGTCCGTTGTCTTTATGTGGTGGATCAGGGGCAGGCTCTTCATTTTAGGCAGGTCTTTGCAACTTTAGCCAAAATGGGCTACGACTGGTCCGATCGTTTGGTGCATATCCCTTTTGGGCTAATGCTGCACCTTACCGCCGAAGGCAAATGGGAAAAAGGCAAAACTCGTTCCGGTCATTCTTCTCTTTTGCGCGATGTGATCGAAGCCGCCCATGACAAGGTTTTCGCCACGATTCGCGAAAAAAATCCAGATTTACCGGATGCGGATACCGTAGCCACGCAGATTGCGGTTTCTGCTTTGGCGTTCAATGACCTCAAAAATCGCCGCATGATGGATGTAAAATTTGATTGGGATTCTGCACTGAGTTTTGAGGGGGCCACAGGGCCTTATGTGCAGAATGCTCATGTGCGCCTTTGTTCTATTGCCCATAAGGCGGGTTATGTGGTTCAGGAAAGTCAGGTGAACTGGGAAGAGCTGGTGGATGAGCACAGTTATGCGTTGATGCGTACTTTATCTCTGAAGGGGCAGCGGATTCGTCAAGCTTGTGAATGTGACGAGGCTGCCATTCTTGCTCAATACTCTTTGGACATCGCCGAAGCGGCGCATCGTTTTATCCATCAAAATCGGGTACTTGGTGCTCCAGAGGAGCGTTCTCGCCTCTTTCTGGTACAATGTGCGCAGCTCGTTTTGGAAGATGTGCTGCGGATGATCGGCGTATTTCCCATCCGTGCAATGTGATTCTTGATAGGATCAGCCTTCAAAAATTTGGTAGAAAAAAATAGCGGAACAATCGCTCCGTAATAAATTTTTTTTCGTGAACAAAGTGTGAATATGTCGGGGATTTTGTCGCTCGAACGGATGGATTTCCAGGGGATGAATTGTGAGATCCTTTTGTGAAAATCGTATCTCCTTTAATAGCAAAGCATTCCGAGAAAAAAACAGCAAAGCCATTGGCGGACCAAGGTCAATAATTACATTGCGCCATGTATTCAGGAAGGTTTGGTTTTGAATGCAGAATGTTGACAATTTAGCAGAACGACTTGATAAACCAGGCATTTGGAAGACTTGTGTGGAAGCTGTCCGAGGCCTTATTGGTGAAAGTGCTTTTTTTTCTTGGATTGATCCTTTGGAGTATGAGGGGATTGAAGACGGTTGTGTCCTGCTTCGTGCCCGAAACGATCTTTCCCGAAGTTGGGTGGAGGCCAATTACTTAAAGGTCATTCAGGAGGCTCTTCGTTCTTTGGATGATTCTTTATCCAGGATCAAGATCGCTGTTTGTCCCAAGGCGCCTCAGATGACGGATTTGAAAGCGGATGTTCTCTCCGAGGTGAAACCGGCTCCTTCGATCAGGTCTAGACAGAAGCCTATCAATGCCCCTCATCGCAATGTGCCTTTCTCCTATTGCAAGCCTGGGAATCTCTTTTCCAGTTTTATTGAGGGCCCTTGTAATCATGCCGCTTTTTCCGGGGCTACTGCGGTGGCTTCGTCTATCGGAAAATCTCAGTATAATCCCCTGGTGATCCATGGGGCTCCAGGGATGGGTAAAACCCACCTGTTGCAGGCGATTGCGCAACATGCGATTGGCAATGGTTATGCCGGGCGTGTGATTTATCGTTCCTCGGATGAGTTCTTGAAGGATTTTATGCGGTCCGTGCGTGAGAGAAAACCCGAGTATTTTCAGTGGACCTACGAAAACTGTGATTTGTTGATTGTGGATGATATTCAGTTTTTGGCTAAAAAGGAGAGAACCCAGGAAGAGCTTGCCCGTTTGGTGAGTCGTCTCTCTGCGAAGAACCGCCAAGTGGTCTTGTCCTCTGATGAGCATCCAACGGGAATTCGCGGTATGTGTGGACGTTTGCTTAGCCGTTTGGAATCCGGCGTCTCTATCGAACTGGGAACCTCTGATTTGCAAACCCGGATGCTCATTTTGAAGGCCAGGCAAGGGGACCTTGGGCTGGATGCTGAGGTGCTTCGTTGGATTGCGATGCATTTTTGTACGGACATTCGTCAGTTGGAGG